>JASHVN010000034.1 GCA_030044555.1 Xanthobacteraceae bacterium
ACGCCCTGCTGCTGCGCCCACAGCTTGCCGGTCCAGCCACCGGGCAAAGCCCGCCCGGACAGCACGATGAGGCGATCGGCCTGGCCGAGCCTTGACGCCGCCTCGCGGGCGACCTGCGCGGTCGCGTCGCGGCTTTGATCGTCGACCACGATCACGCGCAATTCCCCCGCATAGTCCTGGCGGAGGAGCGAAGCCACCGTCTCGCCGACGCATGACGCCTCGTCGCGGGCGGGAATGATCGCCGTAACGGCGGGCCAGGCGCCACCCCACGGCAGAATTTCGCCGTCGCGCTCGCCCGCGCGCCAGAATCCCCCGCGTGCCGTCACGAGATAAAGCCAGATCACGAGCACCATTGACGCTATGAGGTCGTTGGCCACAAATTGGTCCCTTGATGGCTTACCCTGCGGCCTAGATGGGGCCGGCCCCCGTCGCGGGGCCGCCCACCGGGCCTGATCAACCGTTATCCCGTAAATGTAGGAACGAGAACAGGACCCCAAAGGGAGGCCGGAATTTTGGACAGCAGGCGATGAACGAGAAAAAGGACGATCCCTTCCTGGCGCGCCTCGATGCGGTGGCGGCGGATACCGAGGCGCTCCTGGAGCGGCTGCTTTCCGCCACCCCGGTCGAGGGCGAGTTGAGCCGGCCGGCGCGGCTTATCGAGGCGATGCGCTATGCGGGGCTCGGCGGCGGCAAGCGTTTCCGGCCGTTTCTGGTCGTTGAATGCGCGCAGCTGTTTGCCGTGCCGCGGCAACGCGCCTTGATGGCCGGAGCGGCGCTCGAATGCGTACACTGCTACTCGCTGGTGCACGACGATTTGCCGGCGATGGACAACGACGCGCTGCGGCGCGGGCAGCCGACAGCGCACAAAAAATTCGACGAGGCGACCGCCATCCTCGCCGGCGATGGTTTGCTGACATTCGCCTTCGATGTTCTGTCGCGGCCGGAAACCCATCCCGACGCGGCCGTCCGCATCGCGCTTGTGAGCGCGCTCGCGCGCGCGTCCGGTGTGGGCGGCATGGCGGGCGGGCAGATGCTCGACCTCGCGGCCGAGGGCCGCTTCGCGCAAAACGGCCCGCAGCGGCTTTCGGAGAGCGAGGTGCGGATGCTGCAGGCCATGAAGACCGGTGCCCTGCTGCGCTTTGCCTGCCAGGCCGGCGGCATTCTCGCCGGCGCGGCAGCGGAGCAGCACCGCGCACTCGATCGGTACGGATCGGCGATCGGCCAAGCCTTCCAGATCGCCGACGACCTTCTCGATCTCGAGGGCGACACCGCACTGGTCGGCAAGCAAACCGGCAAGGACGCGGCCGCCGGCAAAGCCACGATGGTCAGTGCACTCGGCGAAGCGGGGGCAAAGGCGCGATTGGGGCAACTCGTCGCGGAGGCCGAACAGGCGCTGGCGCCATTCGGTCCGGCCGCCGCGATTCTGGTTGAGGGCGCGCGATTCGTCGCCAATCGCCGGGCCTGAGCCGCGCCGCGAAAAATCGCGTCAGGGTGCGACACTGAACCGATCTATTGAGAATTGCTATGCTTTTGCGTCTCAATCGTGCGACCGTTCGGAATCGGATACTGGACGCCCAATCGCACTTGAGGATTACGTGCGTCATGTGATCTGTCGCAATTGAAGTTGGCGCCGGGCCGTCCTATCTGGAGTGCGATTTCAGTCCTTCGCGCGCGTCCAATCGGGAACGAGACGGGCTCCTCAACCGAACCTTTTGCCGATTTCGGGACACTTCATCGTAATGAACACCCAGGCAAATTGGATCATCCGCGCGGTTGCCGCCTGGCCTCTCGCGCTCGCGCTCATCGCGTCGGTGGCGCCACCCTTGCCCGCACAGGCGCAGGGCGAATACCGGTCGGCTGTGAGACATCGGCACGCGCGGTCAAAAGTGCCGCCGGTCCCGATGACAGCGACGGCGCCCAAGCCCGCGCCGCTGCCGCTGCGCACCCCCTTCACCGCCGCCGAAGAAGCTACCGCCAGCATTCCCGGCATGCCGGACGCGCGATTCTGGGCCGATTCGACGGAGGATTTCAAAAACGCGCTGCCGTCGAAGCCGGGCCCGTGGCTTATTCTCTCCAGCGGCGGCGAGGATGGCGCATTCGGCGCCGGTTTTCTCAATGGGCTCAGCGCATCCGGCAAGCGGCCCGACTACGCGGTCGTAACCGGAGTAAGCACGGGCGCACTGATTGCGCCATTTGCTTTCGCCGGCTCGCATTATGACAACGCGCTGCGCGACGCCTTCACCAAGATCACGTCCGCGGACATTTTCGAAATCGGCGCCACGCCCGAAAGCTTCGTCGATACCTGGCCGCTGAAGGATTTGATCGCCAAGGAAATCACCCCGGCGCTCCTCGCCGACATCGCCGCGCGATACCGCGCCGGCAAGCGCCTGTTCATCGTCACGACCGATCTCGACACCTCGCGCTCTGTGGTCTGGAATATGGGCGCGATCGCCACTTACGGCGGCGAGAAGGCAACCGATCTCTTCCGCAAGGTGCTGCTGGCATCGAGCAGCATTCCCGGCGCCTTCCCGCCGGTCCTGATCGATGTCGAGAGCAACGGCAAGCGCTTCGCCGAAATGCATGTCGACGGCGGCGTCGGCGGCCAATTCTTCGTCGCGCCGGCCGCCTTGATGGCGGCGACATCAGACTATCGCCTGCCGGCGACGGAGCTTTCCATCATCGTGAATTCCGGATTGCAGCCTGACTTTGAAGTCGTGCCGCGCACCACGCAAATGATCCTCACTCAATCGGTCAGCATGGCAGTGCAAGTCGATACACGGCTGATGCTCGATCGAGCCTACCTTGTCGCCAAGCGCAGCGGCACCACCTTCAATGTTGCCAGCATTCCGCCAGATTTCAATGTGCCGAGTCACGGCACGTTCGATCCCGATTACATGAAGGCGCTGTTCCAAACAGGCTACGACTTAGGCAACAGCCCATCGCCGTTTAGCGCCGCACCGCCGGCCTATCCGGCAGCACCAGCGTCGCAACCACAGGATCCTGATAAAACCGGAGCGAACTGATGAAAGGGATTTTCCGTACCATCTTTGCCGCTATAACGCTCAGTTTGCTGGTGGGAAGCGCAATCCAGCCTTCGGATGCGGCAGCCCCCACCCGCTTCGCCGCCGCCAGGACCTTTGACGGGCTATGGAGCGTGGAGATCGTCACCTATTCGGGCGATTGCAGCCGCGGCTACCGGTACCCGTTGCGCATTTGGCTGGGCCGCGTGACCAAGGCCGATAACGATCCCAACTATAACGTCGCCGGAGTGGTCACGCGCACGGGCGCCATCGGCGTCACCGTTGTCGGCGGCGGTCGGACGGCAAGCGGCACCGGGCGGCTGCGCGGCAATTCCGGCACTGGCGTCTGGCAAACGTCGAACGGAGAATGCTCCGGCCGCTGGACCGCCGAGCGGCGCGGATAACCCGGGCCGCGGATAAAAACAGAAGCGTCATGCCCGCGCTTGTGCGGGCATCAACGTCTTAATGCCCACGTCTTATTAATGCCCACGTCTTAATGCCGCACTAAAACAAAGACGTGGATGGCCGGAACGAGTCCGGCCATGACGATTCGATCAAATCTCGTCCCGCCATAGATCTTTGTTTGCGCATGATCTTCTCGGAAAACCGCTCCACACTTTTCCGGATCATACGCTAGTGTGGTGGATTTGAAGTTCCTAAGATCCGGCGGCAAACTCGAGTAGGAACTTCAAATCCAAAAAACCACACTAGAATCATTAAATTGCTAATGTCCCTTTGATTCCGAAGTTCGCATCAAAGCAGCTGCCAGCACATGCGAACTTCGGAATCGGGACACTAGGGCCTGTCCTCAATTGAGCCAAATAGAAATCGCGGCGGCGTAAACGCCTGCAAGGAAGTTGATCGCGCGCTTGTCGTAGCGGGTGGCGATGGCGCGGAACTGCTTCAGCTTACAAAAGAAATTCTCGACGAGGTGACGCGCTTTGAAAA
>JASHVN010000220.1 GCA_030044555.1 Xanthobacteraceae bacterium
CCGGCAAAAATCCAGGCCTACTGCCAGATGGGCAAACTCAACGACCAAATGGCCGAGGCCGATCAAAAAAAGGACCAGAAAACCCTGGACGCGCTCGGCAAGCAGTCCGACGCGCTGGCTGCGAAAATCGGTCCCGAATACATCAAGCTGATGGAAGGGCTCGATCAGGTGGATCCGAATTCCGCGTTGGGGAAACAGTTGGAGACGCTGTTCGCGCCACTCGATAAGCATTGCGGCAATTGAGCTGAGCCGTCCCCGGCGGCAAAGCCGCGCTGCTCTCTCAGGAGACCGTGCGCCGGGACGCTTTTCAAGCAAGCTGCAAAGATGCCGTTGCAACGACCGCCATAAACGCGCGGCCGTTGCAGGCCTGCAAACACCCGGTGCGCTTGAGCGAGGCGGCGGATTGCTTACTATGCCGCCCCGCAAAACACCGGAGAAACGCACAATGGAACCACTACCGAAGGGCGCCAACTTCGTCCGTGGCAAAACGCTGTGGGAAATCGGCCTGCATATCGCCGGCAATCCAGCGACGCCTTACGGCGGCAATCGCGACATGATCATCACTGTCGGCTCGGGCTCCGGCGAGCGCTATCGGCCATGGCTGCGTATGGCAACGGGATCGGCAATCCTCGCCGAAGAAGTCGCGGCCGGAGGCATCGAATGCGCCTTCGTCAATCCGTCGGCGCTGCTGACGCAAGCCTATCGCGGCGTCGGCCTGTTCAAGAAGCCGCTGCCGGTGCGCATCATTGCCTCGTATCCGAGCTGGGACCGCATGGTGTTCGCAGTCCATCCGCGCTCCGGAATCCGAACGCTTGCCGACATCAAGAGCAAGCGCTATCCGCTGCGCATCTCGGTGCGCGAAGATCCCACCCATTCGACCCACGTGTTGATCGAGCAGGCGTTCGCGCTGCACGGCTTTACGCTCAAGGACGTGGAATCCTGGGGCGGCCGGCTCATTCTCTGCGGCGGACCGTCCGATCAGCGCCGGCTCGCCCCGATGGCGCGCGGCGAGATCGACGCGGTGTTCGACGAAGGCATCAAGGTGTGGCTCAACGAGGCGCTGGCCGCCGGCCTCACACCGATCGAGCTCAATGAGGATGAGTTCGCCGCCATGGGCAAGCTCGGCTGGCGGCGCGTGCCACTGCCCAAGTCGCGCTTCCCCGGCTTGGCCAAGGATTTCGAGACGCTCGATTTCTCCGGCTGGCCGATCTACTGCAACACCGCGCTGCCGGATGAGACCGCCTACGACATTTGCGACGCGCTCGCCGCGCGGGAGGCGGAAATTCCGTTCGAGAAGGGCAGCGACGGCACCGCGGTGAATATGGTGCGCGAGACCGACACCACGCCGATGGATGTGCCGCTGCATCCCGGCGCGGAGCGCTGGCTCAAGGAGCACAGCTGAGCGGCCGTTTTGATTATCGAGCGCGCTAATGCGCTCGATAATTTCACGCAGGCCCCGAACAAACAGGAAACGTCCGTTTTCGTAAGCTATATTTCTCCTGCGCGCTGTCGCGCCGCGGCCGAAAGTGCTAAAATTGCGGAGCATTTGTTTGAGGAACCGGCGGCCAAGCGCCGGTTCCAATGTTGTCTCCTGTAGCGATGGAGTGGACCGGTGGCCCCGCGTGCGTATTGGAAAGGCTACTTGAAGCTTTCGCTTGTCTCCTGCCCGATCCTGTTATTCCCAGCCACTTCGGGCCGCGAGAAAATCAGCTTCCATCAGCTCAACCGCAATACCGGCAACCGCATCCGCTACCGCAAGGTCGATGCCGAGACCGGGGACGAGGTCGAGACCGCGGACATCATCAAGGGCTACGAGGTCGACAAGGGCCAGTATATCGAGCTCGAGCCCGAGGAGCTGGACGCGATTGCGCTGGAAGCCAAACGCACCATGGAGATCGACACGTTCGTTCCCAAGGACGAGATCGACGACCTTTATCTGGCGGACCCGTACTATGTCGTGCCCGATGGCGAGGTCGGTCAGCAGGCCTTTGCGGTCATTCGCGAGGCCATCCGCAACGAAGGCATGGTGGCGATCGCCAAAGTGGTCTTCACTTCGCGCGAGCACATGATCGCGCTTGAGGCGCGCGGCAAGGGCATGATGGGGGTGACGCTGCGCTACCCTTACGAGGTGCGCAAGCCGGACGAATATTTCGGCGACATCGAGGACGAGAAAGTCCCCAAGGATATGCTTGAGCTGGCGGCGCATATCGTCGAGACCAAGCGGGGCAAGTTCGAGCCGGAGACGTTCGAGGACGAGTACGAGGACGCGCTGAAGGAGTTGCTGCGCAAAAAACAGCGGGGCGAAAAGATCGAGCAGCCCAAGGAACGCGCGCCGTCCAACGTCATCAATCTGATGGACGCGTTGCGCAACAGCATCAAGGCGGAAGACGGGCGCCCGTCGCCGCGCCCGGCCAAGAAAGGCCGCAAGCGGATCGAAGGCCAGCGTGAGATGCTGTTGCCGATCCCCGGCAAGAAGGCCAAAGAAGCCCCCGTCAAGCGCGCCGCCCGGCCTCACGCGCGGCGCAAAAGGGCCGGCTA
>JASHVN010000221.1 GCA_030044555.1 Xanthobacteraceae bacterium
GCGGAAGCGCGCGCCGATGCGGTGCAACGCGTCACCGCGCAGGATCTGGGCGATCCGCCAGACCCGCCGCCCCAAGCGGCTCCGCCGCCCGTGGCCGCGCCACCGCCGGTCGTGGCCCGGGCGCCACCGCCAGCGGCAGATCCCGCGCCGCCGATGAAGCACATTACGATCTGGCGCGGCATGCGGCCGGAGGAATATGATCGACCGGTCTACACTGCCGGAGAATAACGGCAGGAGGCTTCAACCAGGGTGAGGACGGCGAATTGGCAAGGCGAAACATTGCCGGGCCGGTTTGCAGAGTAACGGGGGAATACATGTCCAGAGGTTTGCGTCCTCTTGCCGGCCGCCGGTTTTGGCGCGCCCCAATCGCTGTGGGTCTGCTTATCGCTTTTGTTTGCGGAACGTGCGTTTCAGGCCACGCCCAGGGCGTGCAATACGTCCAGCACATTGCCATTACCGTGAACAAATCGGTCACTCTCACCGTGCCGGCGTCGTTTTCGTCCGCCGTCGTCGGCTCCCCGGAAATCGCCGATGCTCTGCCGTTGACCGATCGTACGCTGCTGATCGAGGCAAAAAAGATCGGGACCACCAACGTCTCGATCTACGGCCAGAACATGCATCTCATCAAAGTCGTCGACGTCGAGGTGACGTTGGACACCGGCGATCTGCAGTTGAAAATCCGCGAACTCACCGGCAGCCGCGGCATTCGCGTCGGCACTGATAACGGACAGATCGTGCTCAGCGGCGTTGCGGTTAATGCGGCGGATGTGGATCAGGCGGTGACCTTGGCGAAGTCGTGGTCGCAGAACGGCGTCGTGATCAACGCCGTGCGCGTGGCTTCGCCGCAGGAAGTCATGCTCAAGGTCCGCTTCCTCGAAGTCGATCGCGATGCCGGCAGAGAGCTCGGTATAAACATCAACGCCAGCAATTCGGGCGGGACCAATGGCGTGAGTACCGGGCTTGGCGGTCTTAGCTGCGCGCCGCCCTGTTCACCGACGACCAATCCCGGAAATATATTTCAGACCGTTGGTACGCTGGTTGGTTCAAATGTCGGTGCTCCCTTCGGAACGGTCCTGGCGGAAGTTGTCAATAAAGGCGTGCAGATCGACACGCTGATTACCGCGCTCGAGACCAAAGGTCTTTTGCAGCGGCTCGCCGAGCCGAACCTGGTCGCGCTCTCCGGCCAGACCGCGAGTTTCCAGGCCGGCGGCCAGATCCCGGTGCCGATCGCCGTGACGTCGGGTATAGGCGTCGCGACGCCGACCATCGAATTCAAGGACTTCGGCGTGCTGCTGCGCTTCCGGCCCACCGTGCTGAGCGATGGCGTCATCAACCTGTCGATCAATCCCGAAGTCAGCGAACTCGACTTTACCAACGCCGTGACCATTTCGGGAACGACAATCCCGGCGCTGACGCGGCGCACGGCGACGACGACGGTCGAACTTCGCGACGGGCAGAGCTTCGCCATTGCCGGCCTGCTTCAGACCGATAACAGTCGTAATATATCGCAGATGCCGTGGGTCGGATCGTTGCCCGTGCTCGGGGCGTTGTTTCGCAGTTCAGCGTTTCAGAAGGACGAGACCGATCTCGTCATTATCGTGACGCCGCGTCTGGTTGAACCGGTGCCTCCTAGCGTGCACTTGGCGACACCGTTCGACACCACAGTGCCAAGCAACGATGTCGACTTTTTCCTGCTCGGCCAGACGGAACGGCGCAAGCAGTACTCCGACTACGTCTCCAGCGGGGGCGACGTGAAAGGCCCGTATGGCGATATGATCGGCGTGGCGCAGGATCCTCCGGATGAACCGTCCAAGTAATTTGTCCAAATCAAGTAATTTGTCCAAATGAGGTGGGACATGAGACCGCTTGCGATCGCAGTCGGACTGGTGGGCATCGTGATAGCGCCGCATCTGGGCAACGCCCAAGCGTTGGTTGACGATCCGTTTTCCGATTATTTGCAGCGCAGCCAGAGCATCTCGCTCGGCGCGGGAAACGCCAACGATGCCAACGAGGCGATCCAGACGATCACGCCGTGGCCGCGTCATGCCTTTCATCGACGCGTGCACGTCCAGGGACGTCAGGCCGTCGATTCAATCCAACGGATGTACCGTGTCCCTGATCCATTCGAACAACAAGGCGCCGGCGCCTCCGGTGGCGAGACGTCGGGTGCCGGTACGTCGGCTGGAACCTCGCCGACAGGAGCGCCTGTCACGCCGATGCAGCCGATTTCGGGCGGAAACTGATATTTGCGGCGTAATATGGCGCAACGATTCCGCGTGATCTGCGGGTTTCTGAGGACCCTAAAATCGTTCGGACGTGCCGAGTCAGGCGCGGCTTTGGTCGAAGGCGCTATCGTTCTTCCCATCCTCATTGTCTTGGTGGGCGGCGTCTACGAGTTCGGATTCTTCCTCTATCAGCAGCAATTGGTGACGAGCGGGGTGCGGGCTGCCGCGCGCTATCTGGCGCTCACGTCGGACCCTACCGATGTGACCAGCCAGACCGACGCCAGAAATCTCGCGGTGACTGGATCGATCGGTGGCGGTGGAGCGCCACGTGTTGCCGATTGGTCGCCGTCCGATGTTTCTATTGCCGTCAACTCGGTCGATAATTCCGCCGGTACCTATAGCGGCGGCGCCACGATTCAGCTCGTGACCGTGTCGACCAGCGTCGTCGACCCCACGCTCGGGTTTTTGGGCCTTCTTGGTCTCAAAGCGCCAACCATCGCGGCATCGCACGAAGAGCGCGTCGTCGGCGGGTCGGCGCCCGCACAGGAATAGCGGCGATGCGGCGGCTTTCGCCTTGGCGTGACCAGAACGGCGCCGTCTTTGCCGAATTTGCCATCTTGCTGCCGATTGTCGTCATCGTCGTCTGTGGTTCGATAGACTTTCTCTATGCATTCTATCAATTGAACGCGGCGGCGAAGGCCGTCGAAGTCGGCGCGCGCATCGCCGCCGTTTCCGACCCGGTCGCGTCCGGCCTCAATAATTTGAGCAATGAGGCCCTGCTCAACGGCGCCGAACCCGGCGCACCGATGCCCTCCTTCACGGTGACATGCAGCGACGAGTCCTGCACCTGTGCGGGCACTTGCGGTACGATGACCGAGAACCCATTCAACCCGGCGGCCATGAACCGGGTCGTCTACGGACGAAAGAGCGCCGCCGCCTGCGGCAAAGCCACCTCGTCCTACGCGGCCGGCATGTGCGACGTGCTGTCGTCCATTACGCCGGCCAATGTTGTCATAGTGTACACCCAGAACGGCCTTGGCTATGCTGGCCGCCCCGGCG
>JASHVN010000222.1 GCA_030044555.1 Xanthobacteraceae bacterium
CCGATCTGCGACGCGAGACGGATACGCTGGCTCTCGCCGCCCGACAATGTTCCCGAAGCGCGCGCCAGCGTCAGATATTCGAGGCCGACGTCGACGAGAAATTTCAGCCGCTCGCGGATCTCCTTGAGCACGCGCACGGCGATCTCGTTCTGCTTGGCCGAAAGCTTCTGCGGCAGCGCGGTGAACCACTGCGCCGCGCTTTTCACCGACATCGCCGAGACTTCGCCGATATGCAGGCCGGCGATCTTCACGCACAACGCCTCCGGCTTGAGCCGGTAGCCCTTGCAGGCGTCGCAGGGCACGTCAGTGAAATAGCGGGAGATTTCCTCGCGCGCCCAGTCGCTGTCGGTCTCGCGGAAGCGGCGCTCGAGATTGGTGATCACGCCTTCGAACGGCCGCTTGGTCTCGTAGGCGCGCATGCCGTCGTCGTAAGAGAAACGAATCTCGGTCTCGCCAGAGCCGTAGAGGATCGCGTCCTGGGTCTTCTTCGGCAAATCCTTCCACTTGGTGTCGAGCGTGAACTTGTAGTGCTTGCCGAGCGCGTTGAGCGTCTGCACGTAATAGGGCGACGACGATTTTGCCCACGGCGCGATGGCGCCCTTGCGCAGCGTGCGCTCCTTGTCGGGAATGACCAGATCGGCGTCGATATGCTGCTCGACGCCGAGCCCGCCGCATTTCGGGCAGGCGCCGAATGGGTTGTTGAACGAGAACAGCCGCGGCTCGATCTCCGGAATGGTGAAGCCGGACACCGGGCAGGCGAATTTTTCCGAGAAGACGAGGCGCTCGGGACCGCTCTTGTCGTGGATGCGGGCGACCTTCTTGTCGCGCTCGCCGCCTGCATCCGCAAACTCCGCCACCGCCAAACCTTCGGCGAGCTTGAGCGCGGTCTCCAGCGAGTCGGCGAGCCGCGTGGCGATGTCGGGCCGCACCACGATGCGGTCGACCACCACATCGATGTCATGCTGAAATTTCTTGTCGAGCGTCGGCGCCTCGGCGATCTCGTAGAACTGACCGTCGATCTTGACCCGCTGGAAGCCCTTTTTCTGGAACTCGGCAAGCTCCTTGCGGTACTCACCCTTGCGGCCGCGCACCACGGGCGCCAGCAGATAAAGCCGCGTGCCTTCCGGCAGCGCCATGATGCGGTCGACCATCTGCGAGACGGTCTGGCTCTCGATCGGCAGGCCGGTGGCGGGCGAGTAGGGCACGCCGACGCGCGCCCACAGGAGCCGCATGTAATCGTAGATCTCGGTGACGGTGCCGACGGTGGAGCGCGGATTGCGCGAGGTGGTTTTCTGCTCGATGGAAATGGCCGGCGACAGGCCGTCGATCTGGTCGACGTCCGGCTTCTGCATCATTTCCAGAAATTGCCGGGCGTAGGCAGAGAGCGACTCGACATAGCGGCGCTGGCCCTCGGCATAGATGGTGTCGAAGGCGAGCGATGATTTGCCCGAGCCGGACAGGCCGGTGAACACCACGAGCTGGTCGCGCGGGATATCGAGATCGACATCTTTCAGATTATGCTCGCGCGCGCCGCGGATCGAGATGAAACGGCGGTCGGAGCGCGCGCCGACGCTCGCGGCGTGACGGTCTTGCGTCCCCTTCGCCGATTTGTCGAACAGGTCGTTCATTCCGCAACTCTGCAAGGAAATGGAACTGGTGCGCCCGCCGGCCATTAGCGGTCTTGGCGGTCTTGCTCACCTGCCGAACGTAGTGAGAACGCGGAGCTTTTGCCAGCCTGGGGCAGGGGATATGCCCCGAATTCACGCGCCGCAATCGCGAAGCCAATCGGGCGCACGCGGCCGTGGCGGAAGCCTATGAGCGGAAGCGAGAGGTCTGCGGAATTCAGTGCCGGCTCAGGAGGGCGGCCAATTCGCCTACGGCCGCTACGTGGTTCTCTTATGCGGGCTTGCGGCATCCGTGATCGATGCACTGAAAGGCAGGGTGAGGGAGTGCTTGCGAGACTCTTGTGCGGTCTTGCGAAGACTTCCTCACCCCGCGCCTTTCCCCGACCCCCAACGCGTCAGAACAGATATTTCAAATACAGCCTGGCGCACTTCGTGGGACGAGTCCCCGCAAGCCCGTCCTCTCGTCCCCTGTCGCCTGTGGCAATAAGTATCGGATTGCGCACCGAAATGATGTCACCCAAATGCCACAACGAACGGATTTCCAGAGGCAACAACAAGGCGGGGATGTGACGCGTCCCGCCGGCTTTATCGGCTTGCTTTTGCAATCGGAACAAAATAGGAACTTTAGCGGCAGGAGTGAGCATCCACGGCAGATCGCGGCAGACTACGTGTGGATAAGGCCGAAAGCGCGGTGTTCGTGCTTGCCGGAGGCCGGTTCGAGACTAGGGTTGCGGGCAGCGCGAAGCGAGCGGATCGTATAGCGAACGGAGTGAGTCATGGCGGGAAGCGTGAACAAGGTGATCCTGATCGGTAATCTCGGCGCCGATCCCGAAATTCGGCGGACTCAGGACGGCAGGCCGGTGGCGAATTTGCGCCTGGCTACCTCGGAGTCCTGGCGCGACAAGACGAGCGGCGAGCGGCGGGAAAAGACCGAGTGGCACCGCGTCGTGATCTTCAACGAGAATTTGTGCCGGATCGCCGAGCAGTACCTTAAGAAGGGCTCGAAGGTTTACATCGAAGGGGCGCTGCAGACGCGCAAATGGCAGGACCAGTCGGGCCAGGACCGCTATTCGACCGAAGTGGTGCTGCAAGGCTTTCGCGGCGAACTGACGCTGCTCGATCGCGCCGGCGGCTCGGGCGGCGGCGCTGGGGGCGGGGATTTCGGCGCTGACGAAGGCGGCGAGTTCGGCTCGCCGGGGCCGACGCGGAAAGTCGCTGCCGCCGGGGCAGGCGCGGGCGCCGGACGCGGCGATATGGACGACGAGATCCCGTTTTGATTTTTTACCACTCTCCCGGCAGGGAGAGGTCTTGTCGTTTTCTTGCCGTCTTTCCCAGCGTTTAAGCAGCGATGCTTGACGTCATCTTCATCGTCAAATTCGTGCACATGATCGCCATGGCGGTGATGTTCGGCACGTGGATCTGCATCGCCGCCTTCATGCTGTTCGCCTACCGCTCGCGCAACGCGTCGGTCGTCGCGATCACCGTTTTGTTCGCCGTGCGGGCCGAACTCTTGCTGATGATCCCGGCGATTGCGCTGCAGCCGCTTGCCGGATTCCCGCTTGCCGTGGCCATCGGCGAACGGTTCGACGAATATTGGCTGGAAGTGTCGGTCGTCATTTATGTCGCGGTGGTGGCGGCCTGGCTCGCCAATTTCCTGATCGAGCTGCGCATGCGCAAAGTGACGCAGGACGCGGCGATGGATTCAATGCCGTTGCCCGGCTCGTACCGGCGCATGTTTTTGATTTGGAGCGCGCTTACGGTGGCGGGGCTCATCGGCCTGACCGCCATCATGGCGCTGATGATCTGGCAGCCGCATTGGTATTGACGTTCCGGCACGGAACAGCACCGCACATTGTGTCGGCGACCGGGCATATTTTTGCTCTGCCGCCATGTGCCCGATCAGTGTGCCCGATCACTCCTTCGTGCGTTTGTCCTGCGCTCGCGCCGTCGAACTCCTGCCGCGCGTCAAACGTTGGCTGACCGCGATGCGCCAACGATCGCGCCCCATGGGAGTTGCTTGTTATGGATCGAAGAACGATGTTTCTCGCTGCCGCCGCGGCGGCAGCTGCTGCGGGCCCGGCCTTTGCTCAGACCCAACCGGCGCCGGCCACGCCGCCCCAGGCGGCGCCAAACTCGCCAAATACGCCTTCGAGCACGCGGCCGTCGCCATTGGGCCAGGCCGAGCAGACCCACGCCAGCCAGACCGCGATGCTCGGCGGCGCCTCGCTGCAGATGGCCAACATCGCCTTGCAGAAAGCCAGGCATCCGCGGCTTCGGGAATTCGCCAAGTTTGAGCACGACGAGCAGACCATTGTGGCGGAGGTGCTCAAATCGATGGATCCGAACTTGCAGCCGGCGCAGCCGCCGCAGGATGTCACCGCGACGATCGACCGGTTGCGGAACATGTCGCCAGGCTTGGCGTTCGACCGCGAGTTCGTTGAAGCCCAGATTAAAGGGCACGAGAAGCTGCGCGGCGTGCAGGAGGATTATCTGAAAACCGGCAAAGATCTGCCGACGATCAACGTCACCAAATTGACGCTCGGCATGATCAACGAGCACCTCGCGCTGTTATCGGACCTGCGTCACGATCGCTTGGCGTCGCTTTAGACCTTGATCCAATTCGATTGAATCGGAACATGATCCCTCGGGTCAGGCCCGAGGGCAGGCTTTTCCGGGATCGTGCGCTAGCAGGACAATCGACGATCAGCCGACCAGCGCAAGCGTTCCCGGGTTTTGCTCGTCGCGCTCGGCAAGTGCGGTGAGCGCGGGCCCGAAGATCACGTAGGTCAGACATTGCGGCAACGGGATAAAGCCGTTCCGCCGGTAAAAAACCTGCGCCGGATTGTCGGCGCGCACAGTCAGTTCGACGATGGGGCTGCCGAGTTCACGGGCGTAAGCGGCGACGCGCGCCATGAGCGCGCGGGCGATGCCGCGCCGCCGGTGGGCAGGCTCGACAAAAAGGTCCTGCAAGAAAATCACCGGCCCATTCCAACCGGTAATGACGCGCCGACTGCAGGTCGCCATGCCGACAACGACACCGCCCCATTCGGCCACGAAGGCGGAAAAGCCGGCGTGTTCGCCGAAACCGTCACGCAGCCAATCGGCGGCATCGGCGCGTACTGCGTGCAGCGAGTCTTCGTCCTCGGCAAGCAGGCGCTTGAGCCGCATCAGCGCCGGAATGTCAGCGGGAATCGCTGCTCGCACCTGACATGCGCCGGACGGCCTCTCTCGGTCTTGCGTGTCGTCCATTTTCGGCGGCGCGGTTACGCGGTGATGTTGATCTTGCTTCCGATCTTGCCGGTCGCGGTTGGCGCGGACATCAGGCTCGATCCCTGCGCATCGATATCGGTCAGCGACGGCGCTCGCTGGCCGCTCTGCTGGTGACGGCTGGACGTCGACGCTATCTGCTGGCTGGTGACATGCGAGCTGGCAGCAGAGGAAATTCCTGAAACGGCCATGCCGCAGCATGGGCTTGTATGGTTAACGAGTGATTAGCGCCCTAAAGCGCGATGATTTGAGGATGAATCATCATCGCGCTTTAGCTCTTTGTTTGCGCATGATCTCTCGCCCGAGGACATGCTTTTCGGAAGATCGCTCCACACTTTTCCGGATCATGCCCTAGCCGGCAAGGATCGCGCGCACGCCGTCGACCACGTATTGCACCGCCAGCGCCGCCAGCAGCACGCCGAGCAGACGCGACAGCACGATATTTCCGGTCACGCCGATAAGCCGACCGATTCGCGTGGCGAACAGGAACGCGACGAAGCAGGCCGCCGCCACGGCGATCACCACCGCGAGCAACAAGGCGAGCTGCACTGGATTGGTGTCGGCGCGTCCCGCTAGCAGCACGGTCGCCGTAATGGCGCCCGGACCGGCCATGAGCGGGATCCCCAGCGGGAAGGCGGCGATATTGCGCGCACGCTCGTCCACCGCCTGTTCGGCGGCTTCGCCTTCGCGGCGGATGCGCACGCCGAGCACCATCTCGGCGGCGATGGAGAACAAGAGCAGGCCGCCGGCGATGCGGAAGGCGGAAAAGCCGGCGTGTTCGCCGAAACCGTCACGCAGCCAATCGGCGGCATCGGCGCGTACTGCGTGCAGCGAGTCTTCGTC
>JASHVN010000223.1 GCA_030044555.1 Xanthobacteraceae bacterium
ACCGCGGAGCCGTCGCGCGTCGGCGTTTCGGTGTGCGACATCGCTTCCGGCATGAACGCCCACGCGGCGATCCTGGAAGCGCTGATCGCGCGCGAGCGCACCGGCGAAGGCGCAGCGCTTTCCGTTTCCATGTTCGACGCCATGGCCGACTGGATGACCGTGCCGCTGCTGCAGGAGGAAGCAGGCTTCTCGCCCAAGCGCGTCGGCCTGGCGCATATTTCGATCTCACCCTACGGCGCATTCCGCAGCCGCGACGGCATCGACATTCTCATTTCCATCCAGAGCGACCGCGAATGGCGCGTTTTGGCCGAAAAAGTGCTGGGCGACGCGGCGCTCGCTGCCGATCCGGCCTTCGCCACCAACGTCGAACGCGTCAAACGCCGGGCCGAAACCGATGGCCGCGTTGCCGCAATGTTCTGCGCCCATGACGCCGACATAGTGGAGCAAAAGCTCGCGGCGGCCGACATCGCCTTCGCGCGTGTGAATACGCCGGCCGATCTGTCTCGGCATCCGCATCTGCGCCGCATCACTCTTGGCACGCCGAGCGGTCCGGTGTCATATCCGGCGCCCGCAGCGCGGAACGCTTCAGCGTCGCGGCACTACGGACCGGTCCCGGCGCTCGGCGAGCACAGCGAAAAGGTGCGCAGGGAATTCATGACGGTTAAAATCGCTGCGAAGTAACCGGAGGGCTCCTCATGGAGATCGGATTCATCGGCCTTGGCAATATGGGCGCGCACATGGCGCGGCGTCTGGTCGAGGCCGGGCATAAGGTCATCGTCTACGACGTCCGCCAGGAGGCGATCGGCAACATCGCCGCGCTCGGCGCGGTGGCGGCACGTTCGCCGAAGGAGGTTGCCGACGCCACCGAAACCGTCATGGTGAGTCTGCCGACGCCCGATATCGTGCTCAAAGTGGCGACCGGCCCCGACGGGGTCATCGAAGGCAAGCGCGTGCGGCGGTTCGTCGACCTGTCCACCACCGGGTCGGTCATGGCGCAGCGGATCTTCAAACTGCTCGCGGCCAAGAACATCGTGCAGATCGACGCGCCGGTCAGCGGCGGCGTACGCGGCGCCGCCAAGGGAACGGTCGCCGTGATGGCGTCGGGACCGCGCGCCGACGTCGAAGCCGTGGAACCTGCGCTCAAGGTGATCGGGAAGTTCTTTTTCATCAGCGAGCGGCCCGGCTCCGGGCAGACGATGAAGCTCTGCAACAACGTCCTGTCCGCCGCCTCGACGGTGGCGACATCGGAATCGTTCGTGACCGGCGTCAAAGCCGGCCTTGATCCACGCACGATGGTCGATGTGATCAACGCCAGTTCGGGGCGGAGCACGGCGACGGAGCAGAAATTTCCCGAAGTCGTCATTCCGCGCACATTCAATCAGGGCTTCACCGCGGGGCTGATGCTCAAGGATGTGAATCTGTTCATCTCGGAAGCGAAAGCGCTCGGGATACCGGTTCAGGCGATCGAAGCCGTCGCTGCGCTCCTGAAACTCACCTGCGACGAACTCGGATCGGAAAGCGACATCACCGAGGTCATCAAGCCGATCGAGAAACGCGCCGGCGTCGAAGTGCGCGCGCCGCAATCGTGAGAGAGCCGTCATCTTGTTGCTCGTTCCGCCACCATGAGCACGCCGCGACTTGAGGACTTTCGCCGCATCGTCGTGAAAGTCGGCTCCGCGCTCCTCGTCGACTCGCAAGCCGGCAGGATCAGGGAATCCTGGCTTGCCTCGCTGGTGGCCGATCTCGCCGCGCTGCATGCGGAAAAGCGCGATATTGTGGTGGTCTCGTCGGGCGCCATTGCACTCGGGCGCGCCGTGCTCAGGTTGCCGGGCGGGCCGCTCAAGCTCGAAGACAGCCAGGCCGCTGCGGCCGTCGGCCAGATTGCACTGGCGCGAACCTGGGCGGAAGCGCTGTCGCGGCAGGGCATGAGTGCAGGCCAGGTGCTGGTGACGCTGGGCGATACCGAAGAACGCCGCCGTTACCTCAACGCGCGCTCGACCATCGACAAGCTTTTGGAATGGCGTGCCGTTCCGGTCATCAACGAAAACGATACGGTGGCGACCAGCGAAATCCGCTACGGCGACAACGACCGGCTCGCCGCGCGCGTGGCAACGATGATCAGCGCCGACCTTCTCGTGCTTCTCTCCGATGTGGACGGTCTGTATGACGCGCCGCCGGACACGACTGTTTCGGCGCAGCACGTGCCGCGGGTCGAGCGCATCACGCCGGCCATCGAGGCGATGGCCGGCGCTGCCGGCTCGGAACTCTCGCGCGGCGGCATGCAAACCAAAATCGAAGCGGCGAAGATTGCGACCGGGGCCGGGGCCTACATGGTGATCGCATCGGGCCGGGTAGATCATCCATTGCGGGCTGTCGCCAAGGGTGCGCGTTCCACCTGGTTCATGGCCGCCGGGAACCCGCTCGCTGCCCGCAAGACGTGGATTGCCGGGTCGCTCGAGCCCAAGGGCACGCTCACCATCGATGCCGGGGCTGTGGCCGCGCTGCGCCGCGGCAACAGCCTGCTGCCTGTCGGCGTGGTGCGGGTGGATGGCGGATTTGACCGTGGCGACGCCGTCATCATACGCGGCCCCGATGGTGCGGAAATCGGCCGCGGGCTATGCGCCTACGACGCCACTGATGCGCAAAAGATCAGAGGTCGCTCCTCAACGGATATTGCCGCTATCCTCGGCTTTAGCGGCCGGGCCGAAATGGTTCATCGCGACAATCTGGTCGTTGCCGGCTGACGGCAAAAGTCCGCAGCGAAGAAGCCGGGCTTCGACCCCTTGGGTCCGCGTGCCCGGCTCCCGTCGTACGCACAGCCACAACCTTGAGGACGCAACTTTCAGACGCAACGTGGTGCCAACGGCCGATCTGCCGTTGGGGTTCCGATCGGGAAAGAGGCGTTCAGCCAGCATGGTTAGCAAAAAGTGAACCCCGGCCGCTAACGCGACCGGGGTTCGACGCCGGGTGATTGAGGGTGAGGGGCTGGGGGGCTTCGCCCGGCGCCTACCAATCAACGTCGCGCCGGCACGCTGGTTCCGGCCGCGGCCACAGATTTTTTGCCGACGGCAAGGAATGGCAAGGGACGGCAAGGATTGGGCGGCAGAAGGCCGATCGCGCTTGGCCGCGGGATGCGGGGACCCGCCTCGCCGCGCCGCGTCAGACATGCTAGGAAACGACTATGCTAGACGGATCAAGGCCATGAACGCCCCGCTCAAGCCGGTGCAAGGGGCTGGCGACCTGGAAACGGCGATGCGCGTCCTGGGCCGCCAGGCGCGCGAAGCCGCCCGCGCGCTGGCGCTCGCGGCGCCGGCGCAGAAAAACCGCGCCCTGGCCGCCATGGCCAAAGCTATCCGCGCCGCGCGCTCCGAAATCCTCGCCGCCAACGCAGAGGACGTAGCGGAAGCGAAGTCCGCCGGCGCCAACTCCGCCTTTCTCGACCGGTTGACGCTCAGTTCGGCCGCGGTGGAAGCAATGGCCGCCGGGATCGAAGTCATTCGCAAGCTCAAAGATCCGGTCGGCAGCATCATGGCCGCATGGCGGCGGCCCAATGGAATGCGCATCGAGCGTGTACGCGTGCCGCTTGGCGTCGTCGGCGTCATCTATGAGAGCCGGCCCAATGTGACGGCGGATGCGGGCGCGCTCTGTTTGAAGGCCGGCAACGCGGTGATCCTGCGCGGCGGGTCGGAGAGCTTCCGTTCGTCGCGGGCGATCCATGCTGCGCTAGCGGCCGGCGCCGTCGAAGCCGGGCTGCCCGCAGCGGCGATCGCGCTGGTGCCGACGCGAGATCGCGCCGCCGTCGGCCTGATGCTCTCCGGCCTCGATGGCGCGATCGATGTGCTGGTTCCGCGCGGCGGCAAAAGCCTCGTTGATCGCGTGCAGACCGAATCGCGCGTTCCCGTCTTCGCCCATCTGGAAGGCGTCTGCCACGTCTATGTCGACCGCAAGGCCAAGCTGCCCATGGCCAAAGCCATCGTGCTCAATGCCAAGATGCGCCGGACCGGGGTTTGCGGAGCGGCAGAAACTTTGCTGATTGATCGCGTGGGGGCGGCAAAACTGCTCAAGCCGTTGATCGGCATGCTCATCGATGCCGGCTGCGAGATTCGCGGCGATCAGAGCGTGCAAGCCGCGGATCATCGCGTGAAACCGGCAAGCGACGCCGATTGGAGCACCGAGTATCTCGATGCGATCATTACCGCCGGCGTGGTCGATGGTGTCGATGGCGCCATCGCGCATATCGAACGCTACGGCTCGCACCACACCGATGCGATCGTTACCGACGACAAAAAGACGGCGGAGAAATTCTTGCGCGAAGTCGATTCGGCCATCGTGCTGCACAACGCGTCGACGCAATTCGCCGACGGCGGCGAGTTCGGCTTCGGCGCCGAGATCGGCATCGCCACGGGCCGCCTGCATGCGCGCGGCCCGGTCGGGGTGGAGCAACTTACAAGTTTCAAATACCGCATCCGCGGCAGCGGCCAGACGCGGCCGTAATCATTGGCCGGTACCGACGCGACTGAGGGCGAGCGGATATCGGCAGCGATGCGTGGGAGGGGCGCTTTTCCAACGAACATGAGGTCGCAGTTCTCCGCCGCGCGCCCGGCTGCCGGAAGCCTTACCGCGCTGCCGCCATATGCGCGCGGTATGCGCATCGGACTTTTCGGCGGGACGTTCGATCCGCCACACGCGGCGCATCGCGCGGCGTGTCTCCTCGCCATGCACCGGCTCGGGCTGGATCGCGTGTGGTGGCTGGTCACCCCGGGCAATCCTCTCAAGGACACGCGCGGCCTGGCGCCATTGCAGGAGCGGATGGCCGCCGCGCGCGCGCTTGCCCGTCATCCGCGCATCGACGTCACCGACTTCGAAGCCAGACTCGGCAGTCCCTACACCTATGAGACGATCTCCTACCTGGTGCGCCGGTGCCCGGGCACGCGCTTCGTATGGATCATGGGCGCCGACAATTTGCGCAGCTTCCATCACTGGCAGCGCTGGCGCGACATTGCCGCTCTGGTCCCCATCGCGGTCATCGATCGGCTCGGGCCGAGCCTTTATGCGACGGCAAGCGCCGCCGGGCAGGCGCTGGCGCGCGAGCGCGTGGCCGAGTCGGCCGCAAAGGCACTGCCGGAACGAAAGCCTCCGGTTTGGATTTACCTGCACGGCCTCAAATCGCCGTTATCATCGACCGCGCTGCGGGCGGCGCGAAGTTTGCCGCGGCGAACCGCGCAAAGCGGTTGAAACTGTTAACCGGGCATGCCTATCTTAGGCACGAGTTTCGGATTCGCTGACCGGAACTTGAGTAAAGGAGCGAAAGGATAAGGACCCCTGTCCACACCCGACACTCTTCGGGCCGACCGTCGCGTGCCCGAAACGGTCTCCAGAATGCGTCTTGACGCCGAGGAGATCCTCCGCTTGGTCCTCGCGCGCCTCGACGATATGAAGGCCGAGGACACCCTCACCATCGATCTGCGCGATAAATCCTCGATCGGCGACTACATGGTCGTATCGTCCGGCCGCTCGAACCGTCATGTCGGGTCGGTCGCCGATCGGATCGTGGAAGACTTGCATAAAGCTGGCATTGCGACGCGTGTCGAAGGCGTGCCGCATTGCGACTGGGTGCTGATCGACGCCGGCGACGTTATCGTCCACGTCTTTCGGCCCGAAGTGCGCGACTTCTACAATCTTGAACGAATGTGGTTGGGCAGCCGCACAGCGCGACGCGCCAGCTGATTTGTTCGCGACGTTCGGTGTGTTGTCCTGAAGCGCGAGCGCATCGCGCCTCAAGGTAATGGAAAGTCATGCGCGTCGTCGTGATCGCCGTCGGCCGCCTCAAGCAAGGCGCGGAACGCGAGCTTGCCGAAGCCTATCGCAAGCGCGCACAGGCGATCGGCCGCCCGCTTGGCTTGCAGGCGATTGAGATCGTCGAGGTTCGGGAAAGCCGCGCCCCGGACGCCGAGCGGCGGCGGGTCGAGGAAGCGATCGCCATCGCCAACGTCGTTCCCGAGCGATCGGTCATCGCCGTGCTCGACGGGCGCGGCGCCAACCTCGACAGCGAGCGGTTCGCGGCGCTCCTGCGCGAGTGGCGCGCGGAAGACCGGCCAGCCATCTGTTTCATTATCGGCGGCGCCGACGGACTTGCAGCGAGCCTGCACGAAAACGCCAAGCTGAGGCTTGCCTTCGGGACGGCCACCTGGCCGCATCAGCTCGTGCGTATCATGCTGCTTGAACAGATCTATCGCGCCGGCACCATTCTCGCGGGCCACCCGTATCATCGCGCCTGATTGCCCTTAATTATTCTTAATCCGGTCTCACTGATATGTGACGTTAAGTGGCGCGTGGCGGCGGGCAGCGTCTTATTCTGGTCCAAACATTGCTTTCTCCTGCCCCTCCAGAGACCTGTTTTCACCGTGAACCGCATGATTCTTCGCCGGCCGCGCCCTACCGATCCGCGCCTTGTGCTTGGCTCGGCTTTGGCCTTGGCGTTGCCGCTCGGGGCGCATCTGGCAGCGTTTGCGCAAGCGCCGAACAGTCAGGTTTCGCCGGCGCCCCCGGCCCAGCCGGTGTCAGCCACCGGAGACACCCTCGACCAACGCGATCAGGAGCTCGACGCGGTCCGCGCGCAGCAGCGCCAATCGGTCGACAGTCAAGCCAAGCTCAAACTGCAGATCGAGAGCCTGAGCGAGGACCGGCGGGCGCTCAATCAGCAACTCATCGAATCGGCCGCGCGCGTGCGCGATGTTGAGGCCAAGATCGATATCGTACAGGTGCGTCTGAACTCGCTCGACGATCGCGAAAAGGTCTTTCAGAAATCCCTCGATGATCGGCGCGCCGTCATCATCGAGATACTTGCCGCGCTGCAGCGCGTATCGCGGCAGCCGCCGCCCGCGCTGCTGGTGCAGCCGGACGATGCGCTCAAAGCGGTGCGCACCGCTATCACGCTCGGCGCGGTGGTGCCCGACATGCGCGCGGAGGCCGACGCGATCGCCGGCGACCTCGCCGATCTTTTGCGCGTGCGCAAGGAGATCGTCGCAGAACAAGCAGAGCTTTCGCAAAATCTCGACCAGCTCGCGCACGAGCAATTGCGTCTGAACATGCTGATCGACGCGCGCCAAAAGAATCAGTCCGCCGCCGAACAGGCGCTGGCCGGCGAACAGCAGCATGCCGCGGATCTGGCGCACCAAGCCGACAATCTCTCGGACCTGATCGCCAAACTGGAGGCCAGCGACACGCCGGCCGCGCGGGCGGCGCGCGATGCCAACCGCGCCGTCGAAAAGGATGCAACACAGCCCGAACTCGCCGCGCTGGGCGACCCCGGCCGGATGGCGCCCGCGGTTGCGTTTGCGGACACGCGCGGGCAGCTGCGTTTGCCCGTCAACGGTGTGCCGATTCGCGGGTTCGGCGATCCCAACGGCTTCGGCGGCACGCAAAAGGGAATATCGATCGCGACCCACCAGGGCGCCGAAATCACGGCACCATGCGACGGTTGGGTTGTTTACGCCGGCCCGTTTCGCAGCTATGGGCAACTCTTGATCCTCAATGCCGGCGGCGGGTATCATGTGCTGTTAGCGGGGATGGAGCGGATATCCGTCGATCTCGGGCAGTTCGTTCTGACCGGAGAACCCGTAGCGGTGATGGGCGGCCAAGCGCAGGTGTCTGCCGCCGTTGCCACCGGACCGAAGCAACCTGTACTCTATGTGGAGTTCCGCAAGGACGGCTCTCCCATTGACCCCAGCCCGTGGTGGGCGACAAACGAAGGCGAAAAGGTTCGCGGATGATGCGCAAAACCTCTCTGATGTTCCTCGGTGCCCTGGCGGGAGCGGCGCTGACGCTGCTGGTCGTTCAGCCCCACACGCTGCTGATCGGCTCGAGCGCCAAGGCGGCGGCGTCCGACACGTACCGGCAGCTCAACCTGTTCGGCGACGTGTTCGAGCGCGTCCGCGCCGATTACGTCGATAAGCCTGACGACACCAAGCTGATCGAATCGGCGATCAACGGCATGCTGACCGGGCTCGATCCGCATTCCAGCTACATGGATCCGAAGAGCTTCCGCGACATGCAGGTGCAGACGCGCGGCGAGTTCGGCGGCCTCGGCATCGAGGTCACCATGGAGGACGGGCTCATCAAGGTCGTCGCGCCGATCGACGATACGCCGGCCGCCAAGGCGGGCGTTCAGGCCAACGACATCATCACCATGCTCGACGATGAAGCGGTGCAGGGCATGACCCTCAACGAAGCCGTCGACAAGATGCGCGGGCCGGTCAATACCAAGATCAAGCTTACGATCATGCGCAAGGGCGTCGATAAGCCCGTCGTGCTGTCGATCACCCGAGACGTCATCCGCGTGAAATCGGTGCGTTCGCATCCCGAAGGCGACGACGTCGGCTATATCCGCATCACCCAGTTCAATGAGCAGACCACGGACGGATTGAAGGACGCGATCACCGATCTGAAGAACAAGCTCGGCGAAGACAAGATCAAGGGCTACATCCTTGACCTGCGCAACAACCCGGGCGGCCTGCTTGATCAGGCAATCTCGGTGGCGAATGCCTTCCTGGAGAAGGGCGAGATCGTCTCCACGCGCGGCCGCAATCCGGACGAGACGCAGCGCTTCGACGCGCGACCGAGCGCCGATCTTGTCAGCAAGAAGCCGTTGATCGTGCTGATCAACGGCGGAGCGGCCTCGGCATCTGAAATCGTCGCCGGCGCCTTGCAGGATCACAAGCGCGCAACGCTCATCGGCACGCGCTCGTTCGGCAAGGGCTCGGTGCAGACGATCATCCCGTTGGGTGCAGGCAATGGCGCGCTGCGGCTGACCACTGCGCGCTATTACACTCCGTCTGGTCGTTCGATCCAGGCCAAGGGCATCGTCCCCGACATTCTGGTGCTGCAGGACGTTCCTGCCGCCCTCAAGGGTGAAGCCGACAGCAAGGGCGAGGCGTCGCTGCCGGGCCATCTTGCGGCGACCGGGCAAGAGGAGTCGGGATCGCAGTCCTACGTGCCGCCGGACGAGAAGAACGACAAAGCGCTCCAGGAGGCCATCGACCTCCTGCGTGGAACGGCGACCAACGCGGCCTTCCCGCCAAATCCGAAGGCGCCAGTACCGAACTGAGCGCAGGCAGGAACCCTTTCACCACACGGGGCGGCCGAACGGCCGCCCCGTTTCGTTTGTTTGCCCGCCCATTGGTCCAAGCCCGCCTTATCAATCGCTTGGCAAGGCTCGCTCCAACCTTCCAGCGCACCATTTGCCCGTCGTGATACAGTGTCGCTCATGATTCGCGGCCAGACGACTTGCGGGGGATTGCCGGGTGGCGGATGACCTGAACACCCCGCTCGGCCAACGGCCGAAACCGCGCCGCGGCAAGATCAATATCCCGGTCCCGCAGCTCATTGCCGGGGCGCTCGCGCTCTTTGTCGGCGTTTTCGCGGTCTGGGCTGTCGTCCGCAACGACCCGTTCGGCGGCGAGCCAATCGCCGTCGTCCCTGTCCCTTCGCAATCGGGAATGGTGGCGAAAACGCCTGCCGCGCCCGATGCCCATCAAGCGAACGCCGTGCCGCCGGGGCCCGGACGCTACGATGGCCCAGCCCCGGCAAGCACCTCTGGCAGCAGCCCCGGAACCGCAGCAACGCCCGCACCGGGGACCAGAACCATCGAGATCATTAACGGCACCACTGGAGCCCACCAGGTGGTGACCATTCCGGCCAGCGGGCCTGACGCTGCGCCGCTCCCCACCGCACCGCTCGACCAGAAATTCGTCGAGATGACGCCACAAGGGCCATTGCCCAAGATCGCCGCAGATGGTGTCCGGCCGGAAGACGCGTTTGCGCAGCCGGTCAAGGCGATCGCAGGCAAGGCGGACGCGCCGCGTATCGCGCTCATCGTCAGCGGCCTTGGCGTGAGTGCAAAATTGACCGCCGACGCTATCGCAAAATTGCCCGGCGCGGTGACTCTCGCTTTCGTGCCCTACGGCAACGACACCGGGTGGGTGACGCGCGCGCGGGCGCGCGGCCACGAAGTGCTGCTCCAGGTGCCGATGGAACCGTTCGACTATCCCGACAACGATCCCGGCCCTGAAACGCTGCTTACTTCACTGACGCCGGCGCAAAATATGGACCGGCTGCACTGGGTGATGAGCCGGTTCCAAGGCTATGTCGGTCTCATCAACATGATGGGCGCGCGCTTTACTGCATCTGAGGACGTCCTGTCTCCGGTGCTGCGTGAAACAGCCCAGCGCGGCCTGCTTTTTGTCGACGACGGTTCCAATCCGAGAAGCCTCGCCGGGCGGCTTGCCGCCGCCAGCAATCTGCCGTTCGCCAAAGCCGACGTGGTTGTCGACTTGGTGCCCACCCCCGATGAAATCGACAACGCGCTGGCCCGGCTGGAGATGGCTGCGCGGGCGCATCACGTCGCTGTCGGCATCGCCTCGGCGCTCCCGGTATCGATCGATCACATCGCCAAATGGGCCAAGGCGGCGGCAAGCCACGGCGTGCTTTTGGTTCCAATTACTGCGGCAGCCCTGAAGGACAAGCAGAGCTGACGCGGGAGTTCGTTAGAGCATGATCCCGAAAACCGGTATAGATCCTTTCGGATCAAGTCCGAAAGCAAGCTTTTCGGGATCATGCTCT
>JASHVN010000224.1 GCA_030044555.1 Xanthobacteraceae bacterium
CAACGACACGCTCGGCCACGGCCTGAACCCGTACATGTATGTCATGCCGGTGATCAAAACCGCCAAAGATCGCACGGCCTTGCGCAAAGCGGCGACCTCCGGCGAGGCCTGCTATTTCCTCGGCACTGGTTCAGCGCCGCATCCTTTTTCCAGGAAGGTTTCGGTCAACGGCGTGCCCGGCATGTTCAATGCTCCGGTGGCGATCGAAACATACGCCAAGGTCTTCGAGGAAGAGGGCGCGCTCGACAAGCTCGAAGCCTTTGCCTCGCTCAACGGGCCGAAGCACTATCGCATGCCGACCAACGAGGAGACGATTACGCTGGAAAAATCGTCGTGGACTGCGCCCGAGGAGGTCAAGGTCGCCGGCCCCGATGAGCGCGCCATCGTCTATCGCGGCGGCCAGACCATCGAGTGGAAGGTGGTGGCTTGATTTTCCCTCCCCACAAGGGGGGAAACAGGAGCTTTACATGACAGCCTTCTCCGACAAAGCGGTGATGGCCGAGCTGACGGCGAAAATGCTGCTCGAAGTGGATGCCGTCCGCTTCATGAGCGACAAGCCGTTTATCTATACGTCGGGTTGGGCGAGCCCGGTCTACACCGATTGCCGCCGGCTGATCTCGTTTCCGCGGGTTCGGCAGACGCTGATCGACTTCGGCGTCGCCACGGTGCTGCGCGATGTCGGGTTCGAGCAGTTCGATGCGGTGGCCGGCGGTGAGACTGCCGGCATTCCGTTCGCCGCCTGGATGGCCGACCGCCTGATGCTGCCGATGCAATACGTGCGCAAGAAACCGAAGGGCTTCGGGCGCAACGCGCAGATCGAAGGCCACCTCGAAGAGGGCGACCGCGTGCTGCTCGTCGAAGACATGACCACCGACGGCCGCAGCAAGGTGAATTTCTGCAAAGCGCTGCGCAGCGCCGGCGCCGTGGTCGAGCACGTCTTCGTGTTCTTTTTCTATGACATCTTTCCCGAGGGAAAAAAAATCCTCGGTGATCTCGGTGTGACGCTGCATTCGCTCGCCACATGGTGGGATGTACTGGAAGTTGCGAAGAAGAGCGGTAAGTTCGACAAGGGCAAGCTCAAGGAAGTGGAAAAGTTCATGAAGGATCCGGCCGGCTGGTCGAAGGCGCACGGTGGCGCGGCGGTGGCGGCGGAATAAGGGTGTGAGGAAATGCCAAACGAAGTTGCGGATGTAATTGTTGTTGGCGCCGGTAACGCGGCGTTTTGTGCGGCACTGGCGGCGCAGGAGCAGGGCGCCAAGGTGGTGATGTGCGAGGCGGCGGCCGAAGATGAATCCGGCGGCAACAGCCGCTTCACCGCCGGCTCGATCCGCGTCGTTTACAATGGCGTCGATGACATCAAGACGCTGGTGCCCGATCTGACGCCGGCCGAAATCGAAACCACCGACTTCGGCACCTACACCGCCGATCAGTTTTTCGACGATATGGCGCGGGTGACGCAAAACCGCGCCGACCCCGATCTGGTCGAGCTTCTGGTCACCAAGAGCTTCGATTCGCTCAACTGGATGCGACAGAAGGGCGTGCGTCTCATTCCGATCTACGGCCGGCAGGCGTTCAAGATCGACGGCAAGTTCAAGTTCTGGGGCGGGCTGACCGTGGAGTCTGTCGGCGGCGGCCCCGGTCTCGTCAACCAGCTCACCGCGGCAGCGAAGAAGCGCGGCATCGAAATCCACTATTCGACGCGCGGACTCGATCTTTTGTTCGACGGCAGCCGCGTCGAGGGCGTGCGCGTGCGGCAAGAGGGCGGGGTGCGCGAGTTGCGCTCAAAATCCGTGGTGCTCGCCTGCGGCGGCTTCGAGGCCAATCCGGAATGGCGCACGCGTTATCTCGGACCCGGCTGGGACCTCGCCAAGGTGCGCGGCAGCCGGTTCAATACTGGTGACGGCATCCGCATGGCGATCGACATTGGTGCCGCGCCGCGCGGCAACTGGTCGGGCTGCCACGCCGTGCAATGGGAAATGAACGCGCCGGAATTCGGCGACCTCGCCGTCGGCGATCAATTCCAGAAACACTCGTATCCGTTTTGCGTCCTGATCAACGCCACCGGGAAACGCTTCGTCGACGAAGGCGCCGACTTTCGCAACTACACTTACGCCAAATACGGCCGCGTCGTGCTCGAGCAGCCCGGACAGTTTGCCTGGCAGATCTTCGATCAGAAAACCAAGCACCTGCAGCGCGACGAATACAAGATCCGGCAGATTACGAAGGTGACCGCGAACACCATCGAGGAGTTCGCGCAGAAGCTCGAGGGCGTGAACGCCGCCGAGTTTCTGAAAACCATCAAGGAATATAATGCGGCGGTGAAGACCGACGTGCCGTTCAATCCCAACGTCAAGGACGGCCGCTGCACGACGGGGCTTGCCGTCAACAAGAGCAATTGGGCGAATACGATCGATGCGCCGCCGTTTGAGGGCTACGCGGTGACCTGCGGCGTCACCTTCACCTTTGGCGGTTTGCGCATCAACACCGACGGCGAAGTCCTCAATACCGACTATCAGCCGATGCGCGGCCTCTATGCGGCCGGCGAGCTGGTCGGCGGCTTGTTTTATTTCAACTACCCGGGCGGCTCCGGCCTGATGTCCGGCACGGTGTTCGGCAAGATCGCCGGCACATCGGCGGGGCGCGCAGGGAAAAACTGAGTCATGGACGCCTGAGTCATGGACGCCTGAGTCATGGACGCCAAAGTCGATCGCCCGCTCAACGAACTCGACGCGACCGAGATCGCCGGCAAGATCGCGGCGGGCGAGACGACGTGCGAGGCGGTGGTGCGCGATTGTATCGCGCGGATCGATGCGCGTGACGGCGTCGTGAAAGCGTGGGTGAATTTCGACCACAATCTCGCACTCGAACAGGCGCGGGTTCTTGATCGTGCGGCGACGCGCGGGCCGCTGCACGGCGTGCCGGTCGGCCTGAAGGACACCATCGATACGTTCGACATGCCGACCGAAATGGGCTCGCTGATCTATCGGGGCTACCGGCCGCGATCCGACGCCTCGTGTGTCGCGTTGTTGCGGCGCGCCGGCGCCATCATTCTCGGCAAGACCGCGACGTGCGAATTTGCCGGCAGCGCGCCGCCGCTGACCATCAACCCGCACAACGCCGCGCACACGCCGGGCGGCTCGTCGAGCGGATCGGCAGCCGCCGTCGCCGACTGCATGGTGCCGGCGGCGCTCGGCACACAGACCGGGGGATCGATCTTAAGGCCATCGTCGTTCTGCGGCATTTTCGGCTACAAGCCGACGTTCAACACTATCAACACGATGGGCACCTGGCCGGCCGCGGCCTCGATCGATACGATCGGCTGGCTCGCTCGATCAATTGACGACATTGAAGTGCTCACCACCGTGCTGCGCGGGCAGGTTCCGCAGCGGCCGCGTGAGCTCGACAGTGCGCCGCGGATCGGCGTCTGGCGGACCGATTTGTGGGATACGGCGCAGCCGGAAACAAAAGCTGCCGTCGAGGAGGCCGCAAACCGACTTGGCAAAGCCGGTGCGGCGGTGCGCGATATCGATCTGCCGGGGGCGTTCACTGGTTTGCATGTCGTCGCCCGTGCGGCGATCGGCTTCTATGAGCGCGCAGCCTGCATGGCCTTTGCGTGGGATCAGAAGCGCGAAATGCTTTCGCCGCAAATGTGCCGCTATATCGAGAACGGTCAAAAAATCTCTCGCAACGAATATATCGCCGGATTGCGCCGTCTCGACGAATGCCGCGCGCTGCTTGCCAATGTATTTGACACATTCGACGTGCTGCTGGTGCCGTGCGTGCCGGGCGAGGCCCCGAAAGGCCTCGGCGCGACCGGCGATCCGAGCATGCAGGCGATCTGGACCGCACTGCACACGCCGACCATGACGCTGCCGACCCATCGCGGCCCCAACAATCTGCCGGTCGGCATCCAACTGGTGGGGCAGCGTTACGACGATGATCGCCTGTTCGCTTGCGCGCGCTGGGTTTGGCAGAAGATCGGCGCGCCGGAATTGGTGGGCGTAGCCCGGAGTCAGTAAATGGAATTCGACAACGCGTTTGACGTGCCGCTGTCGCCGGCGCAGGCCTGGGCGGTGCTGATGGACGTTCCCCGCATCGCGCCCTGCATGCCGGGCGCCGAGCTGACTGAGGTTGTCGACCCGCAAAACTACAAGGGAAAGATTTCGGTTCGCCTCGGACCGGTAGCGCTGACCTTTGCGGGGCGCGTCGAGTTCGAGAACATCGACGAAGCCAACCGCAGCGCGCGGATCAAGGCGCAGGGCAACGACGCCAAGGGACGTGGCGCCGCCAATGCCGCGGCGACATTTCGCATCGAGCCCGCCGCCGGCGGTTCCAAGGTGCTGATCCATACCGATCTGATGCTGTCGGGAGCGGTGGCGCAATACGGCCGTGGCGTCGGCATGATCCAGGCGACGGCGGCGCAGATCATCGGGCAATTCGCCACCAACCTGCGCACGCAGCTCGCGCAGCAACCGCAAGCTTCGCCGCCGCCGCCGCCGGCGGCGCCCGCGCCGGCAGTGCCTCCCCCGCCGCAAGGCGCTGCGCCCGCTATGCCAAGGTCGCCACAAGGTGCCGCGCCTGCCGCGCCACAGCCCGCGCCGGCATCGGCCGCGCCGCCACCTTCACCACCTATGCCGCCGCCGGCCAAGCCGATTTCAGGTTTGTCGCTTATCGCCCGGGTGATTTGGCAGCAAATCGCCGCCTTGTTCACCGGACGCCGGCCTTAAGCGTATCCATGCCCCAGGAATCCACATTACACGAATCCACATCACAGGAATCCACATCACAGGAATCCACATCACAGGAATCCACATCACAGGCATCCACGCCACAAGATCTGCACGAGCGAGCAACAACACCTTGAGCGAACTGATCGGCGCACGCGTCCGGCGGATTGAAGATCAAAAGCTGTTGCGCGGCGGGGCCCGCTTCGTCGACGACATTGCATCGCCGGGCGCGCTGGCGGCCGCGTTCTTGCGCAGTCCGCATCCGCACGCGCTCATTCGCGGTGTCGATGCGAGCATTGTGCGCGCCATGCCGGGCGTCATCGCCGTGCTCACGCTTGATGATCTCGCCCCGGTGCTGAAGCAGCGGCGCATGACGCGCTTTTCCAATTCGGGAACGCGGCTCGATCGCAGCTGGCCGTTTGCGCTGGCAGACGGCGAGGTATCGTTCGTCGGCGAGCCGGTGGCAATCGTCGTCGCCGATGACCGTTATGTCGCCGAGGATGCCGCCGCACTGATCGTCGTGGATTACGAGGTGTTGCCGGCGGCGACTGATTGCCGGACTGCCGCGCACGCAGCTTCGGTGCGGCGCGAACTGCCGTCGAACGAGGTCATCTCCTATCGCGTCGGCTTCGGCGATATTGAGACCGCCTTCGCCAAGGCCGCGCACATCGCGCACCAGGTACTGTGGATGCATCGCGGGGCCGGTCACTCGATCGAAGGCCGCGGCATCCTGGCCGAAGTCTCCGACCGCGAAACCAACGTCTGGGCTTCGACGCAGAAGGCGCACGACCTTCGCTATGCCTTTGCCGACTGCATCGATCTCGATGAAAGCCGCTTGCGCGTGGCGACGCCCGATGTCGGCGGCGGGTTCGGGCCGAAATTGTGCGTCTACCCCGAAGATATGACCGTGGTCGCCGCGGCAACGCTGTTGCGCCGCTCGATCAAATGGATCGAAGACCGCCGCGAGCATTTCACCAACGCGGCGCAGGAGCGCGATCAATATTGGTCGATTGAGATCGCCGCCGATGCGGAAGGCCGCATACGCGGCATCCGCGGTCGCCTCATTCACGACATCGGCGCCTATGCGCTGCAGGACGTGAATATCCCGTACAATTCGGCGACGACGCTCACCGGCCCCTACCTCGTGCCGGCGCTGGCGATGGATGTGTCCGCGGTTCACACTAACAAGGCGCCGGTATCCTCGGTGCGCGGCGCCGGTTATCCGCAGGCTGCCTTCGCCATGGAGCGGTTGATGGATGCGCTGGCGCGCGGGATCAATGTCGAGCGCGCCGAATTGCGCCGCCGCAATCTCATCCCGACCGAGAAGATGCCTTACCTGAAGCCGCTGAAAACGCGCGCCGGCGAGAGCATGCAATACGACAGCGGCGATTATCCCGCCTGCCAGGCCGAGCTTCTGCGGCACGCCGGCTGGAATGATTTTCCCCACCGGCAGGCCGCCGCGCGCAAGGAGAATCGCTATCTCGGCATCGGCCTTGCGCACGGTCTCAAGGGCACTGGGCGCGGCCCATTCGAGTTCGGCGGCGTGCGGGTGTCGCCGACCGGCCAGATTCTGGTTGCGACCGGCGCCGCAGCGATGGGACAGGGTCTCGCCACGGCGCTCGCGCAAATCTGCGCCGAAACATTCGGCGTGCGACCGGACGACGTCATCGTGACTGCGGGCGACACCGCGGCCGCTTCGCTGGGCCTTGGCGGATTTGCCAGCCGGCAGACCGTTACCGCCGGGTCTTCCGTGCTGATCGCCTCGCAAACCGTCGCCGCCAAGGCGCGCAAGCTTGCCAGCCATTTGTTGGAGGCGGCGGAAGAGGATCTGGAAATCGCCGATGGCGAGGTGCGCGTTGTCGGCGCGCCGCAGCTTTCGGTCAAGCTCGGCGAACTCGCGCGCATTCTAAAAGGTGCGCCCGGCTACAGTTTTCCTCCCGGCGTCGATCCGGGGCTGCAGGCCGATGCGACGTTCCGCGTCGATAAACTCGCTTACGCTAACGGCTGCCACGTGGTCGAGGTGGAGGTCGATATCGAGACCGGCGCCGTGCATATCGTCCGTTACGTCGCGCTTCAGGATTCCGGCCGCCGCGTCAATCCGCTGATCGTCGAGGGGCAGGTGCATGGCGGCATCGCCCACGGCATCGGCAACGGCCTGTTTGAATGGATGGGCTACGACGCCGAGGGGCAGCCGGTCACCACCACCTTCGCCGATTATCTGCTGCCGACCGCGACCGAGCTGCCGAAATTCGAAACGCTTTACAAAGAGACGCCGTCGCCGAACAATCCGCTTGGCGTCAAGGGCGTCGGCGAGGTCGGTCTCATCCCCGCCGCCGCTGCCTTGATTTCGGCGATCGAGGATGCGCTGTCGCCGTTCAATGTGCGTGTCGCACAGATGCCGATCACGCCGTACAAGCTCGTCGAGTTGATCGAACAAGGGAGAGCCGCGGCGGCGAAGGGCTGAATTTCGAAGTCATTGCCATCGCTGCCGGGCTGCAAATGCTCGCAGGTATAAGAAACGGAGACTGGAAATGAACCACCTGAAATCCGTCGCTCGCGTTCTTTTCCTTGCGGCGCTTGCCTGCGCCGCGGGCACTGCGGCGCGCGCGCAAAATTTCCCGACGCGGCCCATTCATCTCATCATGCCTTACTCGCCGGGCGGCATCATCGATTTTGCCGGCCGCGTGGTCGCGCAGAAGCTTGGCGAGGCTCTCAATCAGACTGTTGTCGCCGAGAATCGTCCGGGCGCCGGCGGCATCGTCGGCGTCGATTACGTCGCGCATTCGGCGCCCGACGGTTACAACATCGTCATCATGGATCCGGCGATCGTCATCAATCCGACGCTGCAGAAATCCATGCCCTACGATATTTTCAAGGACCTGGTGACGGTCTCCATCGTCAATTCGTCACCGGAAGTTCTGGTCGTCGCGCCGCAGCTCGGGATCAAAACCTATGCCGACCTTCTCGCTTACGGCAAAGCCAATCCCGGCAAGCTCAACTACGCCTCCGCCGGCGTCGGCACGACGCCGCATCTCGCCGCTGCCATGTGGGCGCAGCGCACCGGCATCGTCGCCACCCATGTGCCGTATAAGGGGGTCGGCCCCTCGTTCGTAGACCTGATGAGCGACAAGGTGCAGATGGAGTTCTCCAGCATCGCCGGCGCCTTGCCGTTCACCAGCAAGGGCAGCGTGATTCCGCTTGCCACCACCGGAACCGTGCGCTCGCCGGTCTACCCCGATCTGCCGACCATCGCCGAGGCAGGTTTGCCCGGATACGATGTGGATCTCTGGCTTGGCATTTACGGACCGGCGGGAATGCCGCCGGGCGTGCTCGCCACGCTCAACAGCGGCATCAACAAGGCGCTGAAGGATGACCAGCTTAAGACCGCTTTCGCCAAGTTCGGTCTGACGCCGCGCGGCACGTCGCTGGCGGAAGGCGCGGCCTTCACCAAGTCTGAGTATGAAAAATGGCGCAAGGTCATCATCGACGGCCATATCACGCTGGACTGAGCTGCGGTGACGTCTTGGGCGCCGCATTGCGCGTTATGCTCATGGCGGCGCTTGTCTGCGTTGCCGGCACACCGACCGCTCTGGCGCAGAATTTTCCCACGCGTCCCATTCATTTGATACTGCCCTACGCGCCGGGAGGCATCATCGAGTTTGTCGGCCGGACGCTGGCGCAAAAGCTCGGCCAGGTTCTCGGGCAGCCTGTCGTCGTCGAGGACCGGTCGGGGGCCGGCGGCATTGTTGGTGTTGACTATGTCGCTCATTCGGCGCCCGACGGCTACGACATTGTGCTCGTGGACTCGGCGATCGTTACCAATCCGACGCTGCATAAATCCTTGCCTTACGACACCTTTAAGGATCTCCTCGCCATCTCGATCGTCGCCACCGCTCCGGAAGTGCTCGTTGTCGCGCCGCAGCTTGGGATCAAGACCCACACGGCGCTCGTGGCTTACGGCAAGGCTAATCCCGGCAAGCTCAATTATGCCTCGGCCGGCATCGGCAGTCTGTCGGACCTCGCCGCAGAGATGTGGAAGCAAAGCGCCGGCATCGACGCTACTCATGTGCCCTACACGGGTATCGGGCCGGCTTTCATCGATCAGATGAGCGGCAAGGTGCAGATGTCGTTCTCCAGCCTTCCCGCGGCGATGCCATTCATCGCCAAGGGCAGTCTCATTCCGCTGGCAACGACCGGCCTCAAGCGATCGCCGATGTACCCCGATCTGCCGACCGTGTCGGAAGTGCTGCCAGGTTACGACGTCGATCTCTGGCTCGGCATCTACGGCAGGGCGGGGATGCCGGCCGGTGTTCTTGCCACGCTCAACAGCGGCATCAACAAAGCGCTGCAGGACGGAGAGCTGAAGGCGGCATTTGCCAAGTTCGGCATTGAACCGCGCGGCACGACGCCCCAAGAAGGTGACGCGTTCACCAAGAGTGAATACGAGAAATGGCGCAAGGTGATCATTGGCGCTCATATCACGCTTGACTGAATGGCGATGAAACAATGACAGCTCCATGGCCCACGGAATTGCGGCTGCGCAAGGATCGCAAAGTTCTCGCTGTCACCTTCGACAATGGCGAGAGCTTCGAGCTTGCCGCCGAATATCTGCGCGTGCGCAGTCCGAGCGCCGAGGTGCAGGGCCATTCGCCGAGCGAGCGCCGCACCGTCGCCGGCAAGGAGCAGGTGCAGATTCTTGAACTGCATCCGGTCGGCAATTATGCCGTGCGGCTTGTCTTCGACGACATGCACTCGACCGGCATTTTCAGCTGGGAGTATCTGTTCGAGCTCGGGCAGAACTGCGAGCAATATTGGCAAGAGTATCTCGCCGAGCTCGCGGAGAAGAACCTTTCACGGTCGCCCACGGCCCGGTGAGGCCGCCGCTCTGACCCACTGTTTGGAGGAGCGCCGTCACCAAATCGTTGCGATTCTTGCGTCAAATTTTGCCGATAAGTCTGCCGCAGCAATTAACCGACTGTTTCAATCGCTCGCCTACAAAAACACGCGCCCGCTCAACGCAGGCGCGACGAAGCACAGCGTTTTTAGCACGGGGCTACACCCCATAACGGAAGGGAAACTGTCGTGCGCAACTTGATTTGCAAATTTCTCGGCAACGAGCAGGGTGCCACAGCGATCGAATACGGCCTGATCGCTGCAGGTATCTCGGTCGCAATTATCGCAGTCGTTCAGGGGCTGGGCACAAGCCTGAACAGCACGTTTACAAGCGTCTCCAGCGCTCTGAAATAAGGCGCCGCCGGCTCCTCGTTCTCCCCCGTCACCTTCGATCAACTGGCACCGGTGTGATCGGGTGATGTCGGGGTGGGGCGTACGATGGGGCGCCTACCGGCATGAGAACGGCCTCGGCCCTGTCCCTCGGGGTCGAGGCCGTCCTTTTTTGCCTGTGCGCATTTAGCGGGCGCGCCGCAACAGCTCGGCCGTCAATTTGATGAGATGGGCGAGTCCGATTTTTCGCCGTCGATTTTTCAGCACATGGTTGAGAAGCCGTTACCTTCGCGCAGCTGACTTGGCTGCGCGGGGTGCGCCGGGCGACAGGCCAGCACCCTGGTGGCACGCCAGGATTGTTTTCGGGTAGGATCGCGTCGGCGGCCCAAAGAAACATGCGAAGCCGCACATGAGGGAGGAATTTCCGATGAAGTCTCGGACCTTGACCGCTATTGTTCTTGCCGCCGGCTGTCTCGCCGCCGGCGCGGCCTACGGCCAGCAGCAGCCGCCGGCAGGCGCACCCGATCTCAACGCCATTCCCGATAAGATGCCGTTCAATATTCCGTTCGGCACGCCGATCACCTACGCGAAAGCTCAGGATGTCATTGCGGCGGCGATCGCGGAGGCGAATAAGCGGGGTTGGCCGGAGGACTTCGCGGTCGTCGACCCCAATGGGGATCTCGTGGCGTTTGCGCGCATGGACGGCGCGCAACTGGCGTCGATTGCCATTGCTCAGCACAAGGCGCGCACGGCGGCAAGATATCGCCGGCCTACCGTGGCCTTCGAGAATGGCGTGCAGAAATTCGGCTTCAATTACCTCCTGACGCTGGATGATGTCATTGCGTCGCGCGGCGGAATACCCTTGGTCGACGGCGGCAAGATCATCGGTGCGGTCGGCTGCTCCGGCGGGACCGGGTCGCAGGACGAAGCGCTGTGCAAGGTCGCTGCCGGCACGATCAACAAATAGCCTTTAGGCATCGCGCAAAAAATAGAGGGCGGCCGCTGGCCGTCCTCTATACGCATGGCACATCTGAACGGCGCAGACCGAGCCGATTGTTGCGCGAGACTCTTGGACTTGCGACAGTGTGCCCTCATCGGTGTCATGAAGAGCCACAGCCGCACAGGGAGGACGACATGAAGGCCTATCAAATCCCCAAGGGCGGCGCCGGCATCGAGTCGGTGACGCAGGTCGAGCGGCCCGATCCGCAGAAGCCCGGCCATCGTCAGGTGCTGGTCAAAGTCGGAGCCTGCTCGCTCAATTTCCGCGATCTCGGCATTGTGCGCGGCAGCTACCGGATGCCGGTTAGGGAGAACATCATCCCGCTGTCGGACGGCGCCGGCGAGGTGGTTGAAGTCGGACCCGGCGTCACCCGCGTCAAAGCCGGCGACCGCGTGGCCGGCAACTTCTTTCAGCGCTGGCCGGGCGGCGAGCCGGCGCCAGACAGCCATACCAGCGCGCTCGGCGGCGGCATCGACGGCATGCTCGCCGAATACGCCATGCTGGAAGAGGAGGG
>JASHVN010000225.1 GCA_030044555.1 Xanthobacteraceae bacterium
GTCACGTTGTCCGATCGCGTTCTGGTGATGAGCCGGCGGCCGGGCTCGATCGTCGACGAGATCGCGATCGACATGCCGCGGCGCGACGATCCGATCGCGCGGCGCGCCGACCCCAAGGTGAACGACTATGTGGCCCGGCTGATGGATCGGCTCGATATCGCTCATGTCTCGCTGGAGCGCGAAGCGGCCGGAGATGCTCCATGAAGAGCGATGGGCGAACGCCTCTCATCGGCAAAGGGGCAACCGCCAGCCTGGCATTGCTGGTGATTTTTCTCGCCGCCTGGCAATGGGGACCGGGCCTCGTCGGCCTGCCCACCTTCATCGTGCCGCCGCTCTCGATGGTCGCCCGCGAATTCGTCCATGCCTGGCAGATGGATCATCTTCTGCTGCACACCGGCGTCACCTTTGCCGAGGTGCTGGCGGGTTTTGTCCTCGGCAGCCTGCTCGGCGCCTTTATCGGTTATCTGCTCGGCATGTCGCCCACCGCGGAGCTGGCGCTGTCGCCCTACATCCTGGCGCTGCAGATCGCGCCCAAGGTCGCCTTCGCGCCGCTGTTCATCCTGTGGATGGGCTTTACCGTCTATCCGAAAATCCTCGTCGCCATCCTGATCGTGTTCTTTCCGGTCATGGTCAACGTGCTGACGGCTTTGCGCAATATCGATCCCGACCTGATCAATCTCGCCCGCTCGTTCAAGGCCACGCGCGCGCAGATTTTCTGGAAAGTGGAATTTCCCACCTCTATGCCGCCGATGTTCGCAGGCCTGCGCATCGGCGCAACGCTCGCCGTCGTCGGCGTCGTGGTCGGCGAACTGGTCGGCGGCAATGTGGGGCTCGGCTATCTGCTCAGCTTCGGCGAAGGCCAGGCCGACACGCCCTTGGTTTTCGTCTCCATCGTCATGCTGACGGTCGTCGGCGCCATCGCCTATCTGGGCGTCATTCTGATCGAGCGGCGCGTGCTGCATTATCTGCCGCGGCGGAGCGCCGGCGGGAATATTTGATAATTGCCAGGGCGTGTACGCATAAATCCGGCCTGATGTCGGCTTTGTCCCGAAAGCGACCAAACGGCGGATATTGCGCCAGGTCGGCTTAGGGCCACGAGCTGACGTGAACAGGTGCAGCAGGGGGGCGCTCGACGCGCCGAGCGTGCGCACGGTGGGAAAATCCTCGATGGCGAAACGGATGGCCTCGGCTGCCGTAGCGAACCGCCGATAGCCGAGCCGTTGCCGTGGGCCACCCTTACGTTTTGCGGTGAATAGTTCAGCCGGTGAGCTGTAAGTCAAACATCACGATCTTGTCTTTGCGGCAATCGGGCGCAGCGGTTCCGCGGTCATATGATCCAGCTGATTTTCCTTGACGACTCGCTCGTGCGGTTCCTTCTCATTCTTAATTCGGTACTGAAAGTCATCCCCTTCATGGGGCAAGAGCAACGTGACCGTATAAATGCCGGTTGTGCCGCCGCGACCGAAGGGGCCGGACGTAAAGCTCACCGATTGGCCGACTTTGAATTTATGCTCGGGCACAGAGCCCTCCATTATGTCCAAGGATGTTAGACGCCACCTTCTCGGTGAAGCCAGGCAAGTTCAATTTTTTCTGCTTCGTAGGAATGACCAATACCACGAAATTGCCTTACGGGGAGGATTTCAATGAGTTCCGTTCGCGGTTGGCGGCACACGCTACCTTAACGGCGCGTCCTGCCCGAGACAGCCAAAATCACGTTCCGTTGGGACGCCTCGGGAAATTGCGGACACCCCTACAACTGGTCGTGCACCTGATGGCAGAGAAAAGCGCACTCAACGTCCCGCCTGCAGCCGACGTCGCGCGCCTCGCAATATCGGCTCTCGCACGATATCGTGAGCCCTGTCACTGGCGCAGCATCTTTGAGATTACGGCCACCCTCGTGCCCTTCGCCACGCTTTGGGCTTTGGCTTGTGCGGCAGTTCATTTCGGTTATTGGGAGTTATCATTTTTATTTGGACTGCCCGCCGCCGGTTTTCTTGTACGACTGTTCATGATCCAGCACGATTGCGGACATGGCTCTTTCTTTCGCTATCGTCCAGCGAATGACTGGCTGGGCCGGTTTCTCGGGGTTTTGACGCTGACGCCCTATGACGACTGGCGGCGTGCACATGCCATTCACCATGCAAACTCGGGGCATCTCGACCGGCGGGGAATCGGCGACATCGACACGCTGACAGTGTGTGAATTTCAGGCACTCCCTGTCTGGGCCCGGCTCCGTTATCGCCTGTATCGGCACCCATTCGTCATGTTCGGTCTCGGCTCCGCCTACCAATTTCTCTTCCGTCACAGGCTCCCGATCAGTTCGGGCCGCGGCGGCTGGCATGCCTGGATCAGCGCCATGGCTACCAATTTGGCGATCGCCGTCTCGGCCACCACACTGATCTGGTTTATTGGAATTAGACCGTTCCTAATCGTGCATTTGCCCATAGCTCTCCTCGCGGGCGCCGTGGGGATCTGGCTATTTTACGTACAGCATCAATTCGAGGACACCTTCTGGGCGCACGGCCGGGAATGGAATTTTCCCGAGGCGTCGCTTCGCGGGAGTTCTTATTACGACCTGCCGGCCATTTTGCGCTGGTTCACGGCGAACATCGGGGTGCACCATGTCCATCATTTGTGCAGCCGCATACCCTATTACCGGTTACCGCAAACGCTTCGGGACAATCCCGATTTGCGCAGCGTCAGTCGGCTCACTTTGCTTCAGAGCTTCCGCTGCGTTCGGCTGGTATTGTGGGATGAGAGCTGCAGGCGGCTCGTTTCTTTTCGCGATGTTCGGATGCGACGTGTTGGTTGAGTTCGCACATCAGCGCCAGCCTGCCAATCGCGACCAGGAGCAAAGTGACTTGGCGCTCCACATGAGATTTTT
>JASHVN010000226.1 GCA_030044555.1 Xanthobacteraceae bacterium
ATACCGCGGCGGGGACGCGGAGCTTCCTCTTCGTCGGCTTCGAGCGCCGGACGGGCGGTGGTTCCCAGCTTTTCGGCCGCGGTGTCGTGACCAAATCGCTTCTCGGCGACCTGACCGGCCTTGAGCTTGATGGCCTGCTCCTGTTCGCGCCGCTTCTCGTCCTGAACCTTGCGGGCCTCGGCCTTCACGCGTTCGGCGCGTTCGCTCTCTTCGCGCTTGACCGCCTCCGCTTTGGCGCGTTCGGCCCGTTCGCGTTCCTCAACCTCGCGCTTTCGCGCATCGTCGAGTGCATGCGCACGCGCGTTCAGCTCCTCGGCGCTGAGCGGCCGCAGCACGACGCCTGAGGTCTTGAGTTGAGCTGCGGTTTGCGAGGCGGGCTCGGCCGTCTGCGGAGTTTTCCCGGTCGTGACAACACGCTTCGGAGCGGCGCCGCGGTCCGGGGCCGCGGGGGCCTCTGCCTTGGCCTCGCCGGGGGTGGCAATGCGCCGTTTAACCTTTTCGACAACGACCGCCTTGCTGCGCCCGTGGCTGAAACTCTGGCGCACGACTCCCTGTTCGACGCCGCTGCGCTTCAAGGTCAGCGTTTTCGTCGAGTTCACGCTCAGCTTTTCACCGGTATTCTTGGTCGTTTCAGTCATACGCATCCATATAAGCGGCCGGCTCAGTGCATTGCACTCTTCCCGGTCTGATTGCCACGATCGCCCGCACCGCCGGTCCGAAACCGCTCCAAGCGCCGCGAACGCAATAAAACGGTTTCGCTGGCGGCGCCGGCGAGCAAGGCTGCATGTACCACATTTGGGCGGCCCAATGCCAAATCCAATTGAGCCGAGGTAAGGAATTCGATCACAGGGACGGATGTGTCTCCTTGGCGGCGGATAATGGCATCGAGCTTGCGGACGCCTTCCGGCGAGGCTTCCGCCGCATGCAGAAGCGCGACCGCATCGTTGCGTTCCAGGGCCGCAGCGGCTTTGGCAAAGCCGGCCACAACCGCCCCGCCCTTGGCTGCTATCGCCAGCGCATCGAGCGCGCCGCCTTGCAAAAGCCGCTCGGTTTGTGCGGCGAGGTCCGTCGGCAGCCGAACGTCACGCTTAAAACCACGGGCAAAGGCCTTGCGCTTGACCGCCTCTTCAAGGGCGGCACGCGTTCCCGTTACCCAGACGCCGCGGCCCGGCAGCTTCCCCTTGAGGTCGGGGACCACGTTGCCGTCCGGTCCGACAACGAAGCGGATCAAGTCGTCGACCGGCCTTACCACGCGCGTCGCCACGCACAGACGTTCGCGCTCGCGCCCGCGCGGCCCGCGGTCGAGCGCTCCATCGTCTTCGTTGTGACGGGGCTGGGCGGTCATCCCTTTGCTGGTCCCTCTCAGGCATGCGCTTCGGTCGCCGGAGCCTCTTCGACGGGCGGCGGCGCCAGATCGGCCTCGGTGATCCAACCGGCTTTGAGCCGGGCCTGCATGATCAGCGCCTCGGCATCCTCGCGCGTCAGATCAAAGCCATCGAGGATACCGGCTTGCCGCACGGCCTCGCCATCCTTGCGCTCGGTCCAGCCCGCGAGGTCGTCGGTGGCGCAACCGGCGAGATCCTCAACGGTCTTGATGTCATTCTCGCCCAACTTCACCAGCATGGCGGTGGTCACGCCCGGCACGTCTTTGAGCGCATCCTCGACGCCGAGTTCCTTGCGCTTATCGTCCAATTCGGCCTCGATCTTGGCCAGGTAATCACGGGCGCGGGTCTGCAGCTCGTGCGCGGTGTCGTCATCGAAGCCCTCGATGCCGGCGATTTCTTTTGTGTCCACCAAGGCCAGGTCCTCCACTGAATTGAAGCCTTCCGATGCCAGCAATTGGCCAATCACTTCGTCGACGTTCAACGCATCGATGAAGACGCGCGTGCGGTTTTCGAATTCGGCCTGGCGGCGTTCGGATTCCTCTTGTTCCGTCAGGATGTCGATATCTTTGCCGGTCAACTGCGAAGCCAGCCGCACATTCTGACCGCGCCGTCCGATGGCAAGCGAAAGCTGTTGATCGGGAACCACGACTTCGATGCGGTCGCGTTCCTCGTCGATCACCACCTTGCTGACTTCAGCAGGTGCCAGCGCATTGACCACGAAGGTGGCGATTTCGGGCGACCAGGGGATGATATCGATCTTCTCGCCCTGCAGTTCGTTGACTACCGCCTGCACGCGCGAGCCACGCATGCCGACGCAGGCGCCCACCGGATCGACCGAGGAATCGCGCGAGACCACGGCGATCTTGGCGCGCGAGCCGGGATCGCGGGCGACAGCCTTCACCTCGACGATCTCGTCGTAGATTTCCGGCACCTCCTGGGCGAACAGCTTGGCCATGAATTCCGGATGCGTGCGCGACAGGAAGATTTGCGGCCCGCGCTGCTCGCGGCGCACGTCGTAAATATAGGCACGGATGCGGTCGCCGTTGCGGAACTGCTCGCGCGGCAACAGCTCGTCGCGCCGCACGATAGCTTCGCCGCGGCCGAGATCGACCACGACGTTGCCATACTCGACCCGCTTGACGATGCCGTTGACGATGTCGCCGATGCGATCCTTGAATTCTTCATATTGCCGGTCGCGCTCGGCCTCGCGCACCTTCTGCACGATCACTTGTTTGGCCGATTGCGCGGCAATGCGCCCGAATGGCAACGGCGGCAGGGGATCCGCGATGGTGTCGCCGACCTGCGCCGCGGGATGACGTCGGCGCGCATCCTCAAGGCTGATCTGGATTGCCGGGTTATCGACGGTCTCGACCACCAGCATGTGACGCGAAAGGTGGAGTTCCCCGCTCTTGGCGTCGATTTCGGCGCGCACTTCGGTTTCGCTGCCGTAGCGCGAGCGCGCCGCCTTGGCGATCGCGTCCTCCATGGCGGCAAGCACGATCTTTCGATCGATCGCCTTTTCTCTCGCCACCGCGTCGGCGATCTGCAACAGTTCAAGTTTGTTGGCGCTTACCGTCGCCATCTTAGTCTCCATCGGGTTGGGTTGTGCGCCGGTCTTGCTTCAGCGCAGCATTTTCGTGTCCGTCTTGTCCGAATCCGTCCTGTTCGTGTTTGTGTCCGTTTTGGCGCCGCCCTTTTGGCGCGTGGCCGCCTTGCGTCTGTTCGTCCCGCTCGCCGTGCTTGCTCCGCCGCAACGCTTCGGCAATGAGCGCATCTGTCAGAACGAGCCGCGCCTCCAACACATCGTCCATCCGAAGCAGAATTTCGGCGCTCTCCGTTGCTGCCGCATCGCTTCTGCGCAGCCGCACATGCTCTCCCTCGGTACCGTTCAGTTCGCCGCGGAACCGGCGCCGGCCGTCGATCGGGATCTGCATCTCCACCTGGGCTACGTGACCGGCA
>JASHVN010000227.1 GCA_030044555.1 Xanthobacteraceae bacterium
GTCTGCCAGAGCCGGTCGAAGGTCGGTGTCTTGGCCTGACGCACGGCATTGTCGGCGCGTTCTTCGCGCCAGCCCCAGCCGTCCAGGATCACCAGCATCACCGGCCGCCGCTGCTGCATGTCGAATTCCCTTCAGTCGGATAACGCCGCAGGGGTATTGCGGATCGCCGCAGCAGGGTCAATCGGCGGCTGCAAGAGCATGATCCCGAAAGCCTGCCCCGGACCTGATCCTCGGTGGATGCCGGTTTTGGATAAGCAGGCCCTCGGGCCTGACCCGAGGGATCATGCTCAAAGGAAAAATCTAGAGCTTGATCGGATTCGATCGAATTGGATCAAGGTCTAGGCAGCCGCCGCGACCTTCCCGGCCTCCCAGCCGAGCATGGCGCGCTTGCGGGTGATGCCCCAATGGTAACCGGTCAGGTCGCCGGCCTTGCCGATAACGCGATGGCACGGGACCACGAACGACACCGGGTTTTTGCCGACCGCCGCGCCGACGGCGCGCGCGGCCCTTGGCGCGCAGAGCTTGCCGGCAATGCCCGAATAGGTGGCAAGCTGACCCATCGGGATTTTCAGGAGCGCATCCCACACCCGGACTTCCCAATCGGTACCGATGAGCACGACGCGCAGCGGCTCTTTCGGTTTCCACTGCGTTGGATCGAAAATGCGCCGCGCCACCGCTGCCGTGCGGGCGCTGTCTTCCACGTAAGTTGCCTTGGGCCAGCGGCTCTTCATGTCGGCGAGCGCCGCCCTTTCTTCGCCGGGATCGGCAAAGGCGAGGCCGGCGAGGCCGCGTTCGGTCGCCATCACCAATGCGCTGCCGAACGGCGACGGATGAAAGCCGAAGCTGACCGTCAAGCCTTCGCCGCCCGACTTCCACTCGCCCGGCGACATCGCTTCATGGGTGACGAACAGGTCGTGCAAACGGCCGGGGCCGGAGAGGCCAACTTCATAACTGGCATCGAGCACGCTTGCCGAGTCGCGCAAAAGCTGCCGCGCGCCGTCGAGCGTAAGCGCCTGCAGGAATGCCTTCGGCGTCAGCCCGCACCAGCGGCGGAACAGATGATGCAGCTCGGTCGGTGTGACGCTCGCCGCTTCGGCAATGGCCTCGATCTCGGGCTGCTCGCGCCAGTGGCCGCGGATATGGCCGATGGCGCGGCGCACCACATCATAATCGGCAGCGGCCTCGGCAAACGGCATCGGGTTCAGGATTCGATCGGGTGACAACATGGGTGCCTCCATCATTTGTCCCCGATTTAGGCCGCCGGGCGCGTCCAAACCACCCGATTTCTGGACTAATCCCGTCATTCCGGCCGATCTGCTTCGCGGCGAGGGCGGAATCCATACGCGGATCGTGGTTATAGAGTCCGAGTTCGCGTGCTGTCGCCTGCGCCCCGCAACGACGCGTTACTCAAACTCCGTCCGCGTCGGTCCGCGCTTGGCCTCGCCCAGAGCGTTCGACAATGCCCGCGCGAAACTCGCCTTCTCCTTCGGGTTGAGCGAAACCGCAATGGCGAGCCGCCGCCCATGCGAGACCAGGAACAGGCGCTCGATGCCGAATTCCGCATGCACGATGCGCTCGATCTGCACCCAAAGCGGGTTGAGCGTCCATTCGCGCACGCCGCCGCGATGGCTCACTTTGCGCACGGTGAGTTCGGAGGGCGTGACCCTGACCTGCTCGTAGGCCCGCCCGGAGCGGAAATTGGCGCGGAACGCGAAATAGACCAGCAGCATATCGAGCCCGAAGAAGCCGAACACCGGCCAGGCGCCGATCAGCACGCATACGATTGCAGAGGTAAAGCTCAAGGCTCCGAGGCACACCATCAGCACGCGAAAGCCGCGCGGTGTCAGCGAGCGGTGCGGTGTGATGACTGCGGAAAAGATCTCCGGCTCAGCCAAAGCGTCGTTGTGGTCGTTCATATCGCCCATTATAGGAAAAATATGGCGCGCAAAACCATCGGCAAGACCACCAGGAAGACCGCGAACAAGGCCACCAGCAAGGCGGCCAAGAAGCCTATCAAGGCCCGTATCAAAAAACGCATCGAGGCCGCCCGCAAGGGCAAGGCGGCGCGCCTCAAGCCCGCCAAAGCGCGGAGCAAAGCCGATGCAAAGGCCGCCCACGGCGCCTTGCCGCAATGGACGAAAGCCGAAATCGAGGAGGCGTTCCGCCGTTTCGCCGCCGCCAACCCCAATCCGAGCACGGAGCTTGAGCACGCCGATCCGTTCACGCTCCTGATCTCGGTCGTGCTCTCGGCGCAGGCGACCGATGCCGGCGTCAACAAGGCAACGCCGGCTTTGTTTGCGCTCGCCGATACGCCGGAGAAGATGGTCAAGCTCGGCGAAGCAAGGGTGCGCGACCTGATCAAGACCATCGGCCTTTACCGCACCAAAGCAAAGAACGTGATCGCGCTGTCGCGTGGGCTCATCGAGAAGCACGGCGGCCAGGTCCCGCATGACCGCGCGGCGCTGGAAGCACTTCCCGGCGTCGGCCGCAAGACCGCCAACGTGGTGCTCAACGTCGCTTTCGGCGAGCCGACCATCGCGGTCGACACCCACATCTTCCGCGTCGGCAACCGCACCGGCCTTGCCGTCGGCAAGACGCCGCTCGACGTGGAATTAAAGTTGATGGAGGTGGTGCCGCAAAAATACATGCTGCACGCGCATCACTGGCTCATCCTGCATGGGCGTTACACCTGCGTTGCCCGCCGGCCGCTGTGCGAAAAGTGCATCATCGCCGATCTGTGCAAATGGCCGGGGAAGACAACCGCGCATTTGCCCGCGACTGCAAGCCGCTGACAATTGGCTGATCGACGTGACCTCTCCCCGCGTGCGGGGAGAGGTCGGTGAGCATCGCAGATGCGAGCCGGGTGAGGGGGCCTGCGAGCTTGCTTCCGCCTCGCAGCTCTGCATCGCGGCGGCGCCCCCTCACCCGACTCGCTTCACGCGTTGCGTTCGCGAGTCGACCTCTCCCCGCGCGCGGGGAGAGGTGCAGAGTGCGCCATCCGCTCCGCCGCCATCTGCTTGAGCGCGGCGCGGTCGAGTTTGTTGGTTGAAGCAAGCGGCAGCTCATCGACGAACCAGACAAAGCGCGGGTGCTGATAAGCCGGCGCGTGCGCGAGCGCAAAGCGTTTCACCGCGTCTTCGTCGAGCATATGGCCGCGCTTGCGGATGACGAAGGCGACCGGCTTCTGCCATTTGATCTCGTCGTCGATCGGCACCACGGCGGCCTGGGCCACGCCGGGATGGCGTTCGAGCATGCGCTCGACGTCGGCCGGATAGATGTTCTCGCCGCCGGAGACGAACATGTCATCGGTACGGCCGACGAAATAATGGAAGCCGTCGGCGTCGCGGCGGAACACGTCGCCGGTGATGTAGAAGCCGTCCGCTGTGAGCGGCGGCGTCACGTCTGGGCGATTGTGATAGCCGAGCATCACGGCCGGGCATTTCATTTCCAGGACGCCCTGCTCGGCATCGCGATTTTCGCCATCGACCAGCCGCAGCGCCACCTGCGGGTGCGGATAGCCGACGGACAGCTCCGGCTGCGGCAGGCCGCGCGGATGCGGGCCGAACACCACTGGCCCGGCTTCGGTGGTGCCGTAGGCGTTGGTGACCGCGGCCTGCGGCAGTGTCTCGCGCAGTGCCGCCATCAGGCTCGAACTCACCGGCGCCGAGCCCATGCGCACAAATTCGACGCTGGAGATGTCGGTGCGCGCCAAGAGCTCGCGCTCGCGCAGCATCATGGCGATCATCGGCGGCACGGCGGTGAGC
>JASHVN010000228.1 GCA_030044555.1 Xanthobacteraceae bacterium
CCGTCATACATCGGATCGTTGCGCATCGATGCCGCCAGGCTGGAATGGTCGTGGCACACCGAACATTGCCGCGTGTCGGTTCTTGCCATCCGTATGGCGGTCTCCTGATTGCGGGCGCCGCTGCGGTCGACAGTGACGGCGACCGCGATCGAGCCTTGCCGCTCCATGCTGAGCACGTGGTGCTTGGCAACTTCGAATTTGTTGGTGGCGTAAAGCTGTGACCAGATCGGCCGGCCGCGCGCGGCGATGACGTCAGCGACGGACGTCGTCGCCTGGGTCGAGAGGATCATCAAGTGGTCGCCTGTCTTGGCCGCCTTCGCGACGCCGATCTCGCCGTCCGGATGGTAGGCTTTGTGTCCGCCGGTGGGATCGATGATGACCGGCGACTCGTATGTTTGGCCGAGAATCTCCGTGCTCATATCGATTTTGCTGACGTCGACGAGTCGGCGCGGACGAAGCTGGAATTTCAGGAAGCCCTGGCGATTGGCGCGCAGCGTCACGTCGTCGTCGACGCCGGAGGCCATGTAGCCGAAATGGGCTGCCGGCACGTTCTTGTGCATCACCGGCTCGAAATCGAACACGTCGAGGGCTTCTTTCGGATCGGTAATCAGGTGATTGTAATCGCGCGGCGCCCACACGTAAGGGTCGGGCGGCCATTCGGGTAACGCGTTCTCCTGAGCCAAAGCCGCAACGCTGGTGCCGGCAAAGAGCGGGCTTGAGGCGAGATATTTGATGAAGAGGCGACGGCTGGTCGCACGATTGGCGGTGATTGCCATGGCGGGTACTCCTCCCCGAGTCTTATCGTTGCAAGTATCCTAGCGACCACATCGATGGATGCAAACGCAGCGCCGCTTTGGGTATGGCAGCGTTGCAGTAAGGCCGGGAAAGCGTCATTTGCAATTGTGTTGCGAAAGCGTGCATCTCTGAACATTAAGGAATGGCGCCAGATTGAGGAATAAGCCCATGCCAAATGGCAAACCCGCGATTTGCTTCATCGGCTTCGGCGAAGCCGGCCAAGCCATTGCATCAGGATTGCGCGAAGAAGGCGTACAGTCGCTTTCGGCCTGGGACACCCTGTTTCCTGTCCACGAGGGCGAGAAACTCCGGCAGGTCGGCGAAGCCATTGGTGTCCGTTGTGCGGGCTCTGCGGCCGAGGCGGTTCGCGGCGCCGACATCGTCGTTTCCGCCGTGACCGCGGCTTCCAGCGTTGAAGCGGCGCAATCGGTCAAACCGCACCTGCCGCAGCGGCCGTTCTTCCTCGACATCAATTCGGTTTCGCCTGGACGCAAGCAAGAGACCGCAAGATTGCTCGGCGATGCCGGGCAGTATGTCGACGTGGCCGTGCTCGCGCCAATTCATCCGGCGCGGCATAAGACGCCTGTGCTGCTTGCCGGCCCGCACGCGCAGGCGATTGCGCCCGCTCTCGAAGCGCTGGGCATGCGCGCAAGTATCGCCGGCGCGGAAATCGGCGCAGCGGCCGCCATCAAGATGGTGCGCAGCGTGATGATCAAGGGCATCGAGGCGCTCACGCTCGAATGTTTTCTCGCGGCGGCACGCGCCGGCGTGGTCGATGAAGTCGCGGCCTCGATGAAGAACAATTATCCCGGTCTCGATTGGGCGAAAATCGTGCCCTACAACCTCGAACGCATGGCCAGTCATGGCGAGCGGCGCGCCGCCGAAATGGATGAAAGCGCCGACACCTTGCGCGAGCTTGGCGTCGAGCCGCTGATGACGCTGGCGACTGTGCGGCGCCAGCGGGAAATGGGGCAGATCGGCAAGCAACCCTCGGTACGCGGCGCACTTCCGCAAGGCCGCGCGGCGATTTTGACCGCCATCAGCGCCGCGGCGCGCGACCGCCATTGATCGTTATCGGCGCTCACCCTGCGTCGCCAGATCGACGCAGACCACGCCGAAGCATTTTGGAGTTTTGGAGCATGATCCCGAAAAGTGGATACCGGTTTTCGGATCAGATCATGCTCAGAGGAAAAATCTGGACCTTGATCCGATTCAATCGAATTGGATCAAGGTCTAGCGACGGCGTCCCTTGCCCTTAGGGGCCGCGCGCGCCACGGTACGCACGGCTTTGGGGCGCTCGCGGCGCGGCGCGGAAACGGCGGCGCCGACCCGCGCGCTCCAGTATTCCCAAGTCCGCGTCACCACATTGGGCAAGCGGCTGATCGCGCCCGCAAGTTCAACTTCGCCATGATGCAGCGGGGCCGGCGTGCCGAGCATCAGTGCGCGCAACTGATACTCGGCGTTTTGGCACATGAAGATCGAACGGGATACCAGCTCCTTGATCGTGCTGCCGACGACGGTGGCGCCGTGACGGTTCATCAGCACCGCCGGATGCTGCCCCAGCGCACGGGCGAGCGATTGGCCCTCTTCCGGTTTGACGACGAGAAGGTTGGTATCGCCGAACTCATCGTGCTGATCCCAGAACGGCATATTTTCGCCGCCGGCCGCGCCGAGATGAAACACCGGCATGATCGGCTTGCCCGCAATGGCAAACGGCATGATGGCCGGCGCATGATGATGGCACACGGCCATCACGTCCGGGCGCGCCTGATAGATGCAGCCGTGAATGACGCGCTCGGCATACATCAGCACCTTCGGCGGCTTTACCGGCTCGGAATCGAGCGTGAACTCCAGAATATCGCCGGGCTCGATCAGGGCCGGCGAGCGCGAACGCGGCAGGAAATAGCGTCCCGGATCGCTCGGATGCCGCACGCTGACATGGCCGAAGGCGTCGAGCACGCCCTCATTGGCGAGAATGCGATTGGCGAGCGCCAGCTCCTCAATCAGGTCTTTCAGTTTGTCGGGCACGATCGGTCCTCGTATTGCGGCGGCAGGATGCACTCGCCGTCTGGCTGTGAATCAGTCGTGGAGTGGGTCAACGAGAAGGGCAGCCGCTTCGCCGTTGGCGCCAAGCAGGGCCGGAGCGCCGACCGGAACGGTTAGCCCATCGATTGTCAGCACGCCCTGCGCCGAGACGAGCGCGCCAGGCGGGAGCGGACCGGCCGCGGCAAGCCGCGACCCTATCAGCGGCTCAAGCGGCTGCGCCATGCGGCAGCCCTCAACCAGAAACGAGTCAAAGCCGGACGCGAAGCCGCGGTCGGACGGCAATTGCGCAATCGCTTGCGCGAACCGCAAAGCCGCCTGCCGCGCAAGTGCCGGTTCGCAAAACGTCCGCACGAGGCGCACCCACACACCCTTGTAGGCCACGGTCGCGCGAAGCGCATGACGCTCACCGAGTGCCCCCTCCCCCTCGATGCGCATGAAACGCGCATCGCGCGCGAGATCGGGAGCCGCTGCGAGGTAAATTTCCTCGGCGCCGAGGAGCCGCGCCTGATCCTCAACGGCGCCGATCATGGCATTGAGCGCGCCGCCCTTTGCGTACGCCATGTCCTTTGCGTGCGCCAAGGCGTGATGCGCGATCGTCGCGGCGTTCACCGCCAGCGCGATCTCCGCCGGGTCGGCCTTGCTGCGCAGCTTGGAAAACAGTGCGCTCGCGTCGCTCAGGGTCAGATCGGGACCGCCTTCGCGCAAATCGTCGGCGATGCCGGCCGGAAGGCCGTCGAAATCAACGATGCCTACCGCTGCGTTTTTCTGCAGCGCGGCGATCTGCTGGGCGGCTTTGAGGCCGACGCGCGGGTTATGCAGAACATCGCCAACGCGGCTCACGCGCTCGATCCAGGTTTTGACGCGGAAGGTCAATGCCGCGACCAGATAGGGCGCGCCCTCGCGCGGCACCACCAACAAGGCTTCCGACCAATACGGGACGAATGCGACCAGCCAGGATACGGCCGCCGGCCGCGTGTTGTTGGTATAGACAATGAGGGCGTCGAGCTGCGACTCGCGCATGGCGGCGCGCAGGCGATCGAGCCGTGCGTCGAGCACCGCGTCGGGCAATTCGACAGGAGAGCGGGAGATCAGACCGCGGCGCATCTTTTGTTTGCTTCTTGCTACGCGGCGATTTCAAACAATTGGCGCGGCGTCTTGCACAGCACCTCGACGCCGCTTTCCGTCACCAGCACGGCGTCGCCAAGCACGATGTAGCCGGCTTCCGGGTGATAGGTGTTGGGATGCACAATCAGCGTCATGCCCGGTTCCAGCACGGTATTCACGTCCTCGAGGATATGCGGTTTGGAATCGGCGAACATGCCCATGCCGTGGCCGCGCACGCGCGTCCATTGGCTGGTGGTGTATTCGCCAAGGCCGTGCTTGCGAAACACGTCGTTCTCGGCGCG
>JASHVN010000006.1 GCA_030044555.1 Xanthobacteraceae bacterium
GCTCGACGCTGCGGCGCGAAAGTCGGCATCGGCGCCGGCGGCACCAAGCCGATGCCGCGCACGCGATACGACACGATTTCGACCGGTTCCTCCGGCGCGCTGTGTCCGAACTGGCTTTTGTGCTCGACATCGAATTTCCTGCGCAACGCCCCGAGCGCCGCCGTCACCTCGGCCGTGCACGGCAGCGTGATCTCGTAGCCCTGTCCGGCGTAGCGCATGTCGAGCGCCCGCTCGACCACGATTTCCTTCTCGGCGAAACCGTCGCGAAAGAGATCGTCGCGCGCTTGCGCCTGCAAGGGCGCGAATATCGCTTCCACCTCGCCGGGCTCTAGCGCGGAGATTTGCGTCATCCGCGAGCGGACATAATCGTGCTTGACGTCGGACATCAAGAGCCCGATGGCCGAGAAGACACCGGGATAAAGCGGCACGATCACGCCGGCCATGCCGAGATCGCGCGCCAAGCGCCCGGCGTGCAGCGGCCCGGCGCCGCCGAACGCGAGCAGAAAAAAGTCGCGCAGATCGTGGCCGCGCATGGTGGAGATCGCCTTGATGGCCTCCTCCATCTTCACGTCGATGATGCGCACGATGCCTTCGGCAGCCGCCATCGTATCGAGCGACAAAGGCTTGGCGACGCACGCCATTGCGGCTTCCGCCTTGGCGCGGTCAAGCATCATGCGTCCGCCCAAAAAATTATCGGCCGAGAGATAGCCGAGCAGCAGATTGCAGTCGGTGATGGTCGCCACCTCGCCGCCGCGGCTGTAGCAGGCCGGCCCGGGAACGGCGCCGGCGCTCTGCGGGCCGACTTCAAGAACGCCGAAGCGGTCAACCTTGGCGATGGTGCCGCCGCCGGCGCTCACAGTATTAATGTCCATCATCGGCACGGCGAGATCGCGGCCTTCGATCTTGCCGCGATTGGAAAAGATCGGCTCGCCGTCCTTGATCAGCGCCACGTCGCAGGAGGTGCCGCCCATGTCGAAGGTGATGATGTTGGCGCCTTGCAATTGGCGGCTGGTGGCGACGCCGGCGGTGACGCCGCCGGCCGGACCTGACAGCACCGTGGTCACGGCGGTACGCGCGGCTTCCGCGAAGGTCGACATGCCGCCGTTCGACTGCATGATGTATTTCTGCCGCGTCATCACGCCGGCGCCGGCGAGCCGGCGGTCGAGATTGGCGACGTAGCGCGCGAGGATCGGCTGCAGATAGGCATTAATCACCGTCGTCGAGAGCCGGTAATATTCGCGGATCTGCGGCAGGATCTCCGACGACAGCGACACATTACAATCCGGAAGCTCCTCGTGCGCGATAGCGCGCACCCGCGCCTCGTGCTCGGGGTGCAGAAACGAAAACAGCAAACAGACCGCGAGCGCTTCGATCCCTTGCGCCTTGAGGCTGCGCAGCGTTTCGCGCAGCGCCGCCTCATCGAGCGGAATGAGCACGTCGCCGCGAAAATCGACGCGCTCGCGCACCTCGCCGGTGCGGCTTGGCGGCACCAGGGGCGTCGGCTTGTCGTACATCACGTCGAAGATCGCGGCGCCGTAGGGCCGCGCCTGTTCGGCGACCTCGTAGATGCCGCGAAAGCCCGCGGTGACGAGAAGGCCGGTCTTCACTCCTTTGCCTTCGAGCAGCGCGTTGGTGCCGACCGTGGTGCCGTGGCAGAAATAGCTCACGTCGGCAGATGCCACGCCTTGCCCAATCGGCGCCTCGACGCCTTGAAGGATCGCCCGCGAGGGATCGTCAGGCGTCGAAGGAACTTTGGTGATGCTGACTGCGCCGGTATCCTCGTTGAAATAGACGAAATCGGAGAAGGTTCCCCCCGTATCGACCGCAACCCGGTAGCGAGCCATTCGACCGCGTTCCTCCGGCGGGCCCCACTCCCGCACCGCAGGGCGAAATGCCTTGGTTTCCCTGCACTTGACAAGGGGGCTTAGGCTATACCGCCCATCTCGGATCACTTAGGCGAGGCATCGGCACGCGCCACTCGGCTCATCCCAAGAGACCTATGGAACCTTTCGCCTTGGAACCGCGTTGAGCTTTGATTTGCTCGGGCAGAAGGGCAATACGGAGCCGCGGCGAGGCGCATCTCCACACCTCCTCCGCGACTGTTCATCCCGCGCGGGATTGGCCCCGGCGCGACGGCACAATTTGCAGCACAATTGCCCTTTAGGGTTGCCCTTTCGTATCGTGGAGCCGTTCGGACCGATAGTACGGCCGGCGAGATGCCACCTTGAGTGCTGACGCAAACTCCTCGGCGAGATCCCCAGCGACGCGTGCTGCGCCGCACACCCATTCGGTACGCTTTTATCTCATCCTGCTCACGCTTGGCGTGGCGCTGCCGCTTATCGGCCTCGCCTTCTACGTCAATTCTCGCGTTGCTGCCGCGGAGCAGGAGGCAACGCAGGCTGCGCTCTTGAGCACGGCGCACTCACTTGCCGCGACAGTGGATCAAGAACTGCAAAAGCATATCGCGGTGGCCGCGGCGCTCGCCCATTCGCCCGCGATCCTCGACGGCAACTGGCCTGAATTCTGGCGCCAGGCCAAAGCCTCGCTCGCGGACGAGCCGTCCTCGTGGACCAGTGTCGTCGACCCCACGGGACAGATAATGGTCAATACCGGCGTGGCGCTCGGCACGCCGCTGCCGCACCGGCCGTTATTTGCCGCCGAGCAGCACGCGCTGAGCACGGACGAGCCGCAGATCTCGGAAGTCGTCACAGGCTACCTTGCGCATCGGCAAGTCGTGTTCGCCGCCATTCCGGTCGTCCGCGACAACAAGCCGGTCGATCTGGTGGATGTTGTCATCGATCCCGCCCGCTTTCAGCTCCAGCTCCAGAATCAGCACTATGCGCGCGACTGGCTGGTTGGAATTGTCGACCGCGCCGGCACGTTCGTTGCGCGGCTTCCGACAACGGCAGGCAAATTAGGCGAAGTGGCGAGTCCAGGATGGCGGCAAGCGATACGAGAGCGGCCGGAAGGCGTCTCGGTGCACGAGTCGCTGCAGGGCTATCCGATTACCAGCGTCTACGCGCCGACGACCTATGGCTGGACCGTCGGCGTGGCGATCAAACAAAGCGTGCTCGAGGCGCCGCTGCGGCGAACGCAGCTCATCCTCATGGCGGCGAGTCTCGGCTGCATCGGCCTTGGCGGCTTTTTGGTCTGGCTGATCGCACGACGGCTGCACCGCAGCGCCAAGCAGCTGCACGGCGCAGCGCAGGCGATGGCAGCAGAACAACCGGTGAACGCAGTACCGACCGGCGTGCGCGAGTACGATGAAGCCGTTGCCGCCTTTGCGACCGCATCGCAGGCGCTGCACGAGCGCGCGCAGGAGCGCGACCGCGCCGAAGCGGCGTTGCGCGCTCATGAAGCGGACCTCGAAGCCGTCATCAACCGCACGCCCTTCATGCTAGCGCGCTGCGGTCGCGACTTGCGCTATCGCTTCGTCAGCGAAGGGTTTGCGCGATTTCTCGGCCGCAAAGCCGAAGAGATCGTCGGCAAGCCGTTGGTCGAAGTGCTGGGAGCCGATGCCTTCAAGCGGGTTCTGCCGATGGTCGCCCGCGTTCTCAACGGCGAGCGGGTGGATGCAGAGAACGAGATCACCTACCAGGGCACCGGAACGCGCTTCATCCACGTCGTGGGCATGCCGGAAACAGACGCCGATGGCCAGATCATCGGCTGGGTCGCGTCGATGCTCGACATTACCGAACGAAAGCGCGCCGAGCAGGAACGCCTGCGCGCGGAAGCGGCGCTGGCGCGAAACGCCGACGAACAAGCCGCGCTCTATGAGTACACCAATCGGGTCTATCGCGCCGAATCGTTGAGCGTCGTCTACCAGGCGGCGATCGACTCGATTCTGCGCGCGCTGCATTGCTCCCGCGCTTCGGTTCTGCGCGTCGACGAAAACGGCGTGATGCGGTTCGTGGCCTGGCGCGGATTGTCCTATCGCTACCGCGAGGCTCTCGATGGCTATGCGCCATGGGCGGCGGATGAAGCCAACCCGCGGCCGGTCTGCATCAACACCGGCGGGCGCGCGGATTTGCCGGAGCCGATCAGAACAATTGTGGAGGATGAGGGTATCAGCGCGCTGTCGTTCATTCCGCTGATGTCATCGGACGGGCGGCTCTCCGGCGAGTTCACGGCCTGCTACGAGGCGCCGCACAAGTTCACGCGCGAGGAGACCGATCTCGCTCTTAACCTCGCCCGCCGCATCAGCTTTGCCACCGAGCGCATGCTGGCCGAACAGGCGCGGCAATTGGCCGAACAGGAGCTGCGCCAGCTCAAAGAAAAGCTGGAAACGGAAGTCGAAGAGCGGACGCTCGAACGCGATCGGATCTGGCAGGTTTCCGAAGACCTGCTCGGCGTGTCGAATTTCGAAGGTTATTTCACCAGCATCAATCCGGCCTGGACCCGGCTGCTTGGCTGGTCGGAAGCCGAAATCAAATCCATGCATGTGAGCGAGCTGCGTCATCCGGACGATGCTCCGGCAGCGATCGCGGGCCGCGCCGAACTGGCCAACGGCGCCTCGACCGTACGGATGGAAAATCGCTTCCGGCATAAGGACGGAACCTGGCGCTGGATCCAATGGACCATGACGGCGGAAAGCGACCTGATCTACATATCGGGCCGGCACGTGACGCTGGAAAGAGAAGCCGCCGCGGCGCTCGAGCGCGCCCACCGCCGGTCCGCCCATTCGCAGAAAATGGAAGCACTCGGGGCGCTCACCGGCGGGGTGGCCCACGACTTCAACAATCTGTTGATGATCGTCAGCGGCCACGCGCAGACCTTGAAGCGCCGGCTCAGCGACCCGCGCGACAAGCGCGCGCTCGACGCTATCCAGATCGCGGCCACGCGTGGGGAAAGTTTGACGCGGCAATTGTTGTCGTTCTCGCGCGGGATGCCGCTCAACCCGACGGTGATCAGCCCCGCCGAAACGATCCAAGCGATCCGCGACGTGCTGTCCGGATCGCTGCACGTCAATGTCGCACTGTCGATCGAGGTTGCGCACACCACATGGCCGGTCCGCGTCGACAAGTCCGAACTCGAACTGGCGCTGCTCAATCTCACGGTCAACGCCCGCGACGCGATGCCCGACGGCGGACGATTGTCGATCTTCGCCGTGAACGAGAATCTTCACCCGGATGACACGCCCGAAGGCCTGGCGGGAGATTTCGTCGCCATCTCGGTCGCCGATACCGGCTGCGGCATCCCGGAGGATGTGCTCGGCCGGGTGTTCGAACCGTTCTTCACCACCAAGGGCGCCGACAAGGGCACCGGTCTCGGCCTGTCGCAAGTCTATGGTTTCGCGCGCCGCTCCGGCGGTACCGCGGTCGTCAGGAGCCAAGTCCAGCGCGGCACCACGGCGACCATCTACCTGCCGCGCAGCCACGCGACCGTCGAAGCGCCTATTGAAGAAGATGCCGGACACCATATCGCCCCGGCGGACGCCACGGTGCTCGTGGTCGAAGACAATGACGATGTGCGCGCTGTCGCGGTATCGCTTCTGCAACAGCTCGGCTACCAGACCATTTCGGTCGAAAACGCCGGTGCTGCGCTCGAGGCGCTGGCGTCGCCGCAGCCGGTCAGCGTCATTTTCTCCGACGTCGTGCTGCCGGGCGAAATCGACGGCCTGTCGCTGGCGCGCACGGTCAAGACGCGCTATCCGAATGTTCCGGTGGTGCTGACCACGGGATACACGCGCGTCTTCGACACCGAACCGGAATTTCCGGTGCTGCGTAAGCCGTACCAGATTTCAGCTTTGAGCCGCGTGGTCCGCGAGGCGCTCGACGGCGGGCAGGGACAAAAGGCGGCGCTGGCGGGTTAGAGCATGATGCCCCGCTTTCGCGGGGCATCACAGTTCTCAATCCATCGCAGCGGCAGCCGCGGTTTTCAATGCATCGCAGCGGCCGCTGCGGTCGCAGCCGGATTTTCCATCGAAGCGATGTTGCTCTTGACCGCCTTCTGCACCTTCTCGAAGGCGCGCACCTCGATCTGCCGCACACGCTCACGCGAGACGCCGAACTCGTCAGCGAGTTCCTCAAGTGTGATCGGCTCGTCGGCGAGCCGGCGCGCCTCGAAGATGCGGCGCTCACGATCGTTAAGCACGGTGAGCGCTTCACCGAGCGCCTTATGGCGGTTCTCCGACTGCTCGCTTTCGGCAAGCCGGCTCTCCTGGCTGGCGCTGTCGTCCACCAGCCAATCCTGCCATTCGCCGGAATCTCCGTCTTCGCGGATCGGCGCGTTGAGCGAAGCGTCACCGCCGAGCCGGCGGTTCATCTCCACCACATCCTGTTCGGTGACGCCGAGCCGCTTGGCGATCAGCTTGACCTGATCGGGCCGCATGTCGCCTTCGTCGAGCGCGGAAATCCGGCTCTTGGCCTTGCGCAGGTTGAAGAACAGCTTCTTCTGATTCGCCGTGGTGCCCATCTTCACCAGCGACCACGAGCGCAGAATGTATTCCTGGATCGCGGCCTTGATCCACCACATCGCATAGGTGGCGAGGCGGAAGCCCTTGTCGGGCTCGAACCGCTTGACCGCTTGCATGAGGCCGACATTGCCCTCTGAGATCACTTCCGAGATGGGCAGGCCATAGCCGCGATAGCCCATGGCGATCTTGGCCACGAGCCGCAAATGGCTGGTGACGAGCCTGTGCGCCGCGTCACGATCACCGTGCTCGCGCCATCGCTTCGCCAGCATGAACTCTTCCTGCGGTTCCAACATCGGGAACCGCCGGATCTCTTCCAGATACCTTGTGAGGCCGGTTTCGCCCGAGAGCACGGGCAGAGCTGCAGTTTGGGCCATGATAGCGCCCTCCATCTTGATGCCCCCGCGGGAGCGGCGGGCTGGTGGTGCCGCCGCTCCCCGAGCCGACGGCGCCAGTTCCTTGTCTTCGCACCCGCAACATTACACGTTCGAATCAGAGGTTTGAAAGACACATCGGATCAATTCGGCGCGACGCCGCCTTGATCTCGCTCAAACCCCATAAAAGGCACGGAATCGGTAAATCCTTTATCCTCTGCCGGAAGGCAATTCGCTGGATTCTGCCCGACCACCGACCAATGCACTATGCAAACGGGCAAGATCGGCCGGCAGTTCCGACCGGAACCGAAGGATTTCGCCGCTCAAGGGATGCTTGATCGACAGTATATGGGCATGCAGAGCCTGCCTGCCAAGGTCCACCAGCGCGATTTGTGCATGAGACGCCAGCAGGGCCCGTTTGGTTCGAAATCCGGCCCCATAAGCCTCATCGCCCAGAATGGGATGTCCAATCGAGGCCAAATGCACCCGAATCTGGTGGGTTCGGCCGGTTTCCAGCCGGCAGGCGAGCAGGCTCGCCACGGATTCGGACTTGGATTCGGACTTGGATTCGGATTTGGCCGCGAACTTGGGCGCGGAATTGGGCCGGGACTGGGACCCGAACTTGGCCTTTCCCCGCCTGCCCTCAGCAATTCCGGGATACCGTTCGAGGACTTCCCAATGGGTCACCGCCTCGCGGCCGCCTTCACGCACGGCCATGTGATCGCGGGCGTGGGGCGAGCGGTCGATGGGCCGGTCGATAGTTCCCCTGGGGCGCTCGGGAGCGCCCCAGACGAAGGCGAGATAGCCGCGCTCGAACGGCTCGTCGCCACGGCCATGGCTGGCGAATTGCGACGCCAGCGACTGATGGGCGCGGTCGTTTTTCGCCACCACCATCAGCCCGCTTGTGTCCTTGTCGAGCCGGTGCACGATGCCGGGGCGGCGCTCGCCGCCAATGCCGGAGAGGCTGTCGCCGCAATGGGCGATCAGGGCATTGACCAGCGTGCCGGTCCAGTGCCCGGCCGCCGGGTGGACGACCAGGTTCGCGGGCTTGTCGATGACTATAATGTCGTCATCTTCGTAGACGATGGCGAGCGGAATGGCTTCGGCCGCGGGCTTTGCGGGCTCGGGCAGCGGCACGTTGAGAACAATGGCCGCACCGGAATTGACGCGATGGCTGGGATCGCGGATCGTGCGCCCGTCGATCGCGACTGCGCCGGCCTCGATCAGCGCCTTGAGGCGGCTGCGCGAAAATTCGCCAAACGAGGCCGCGAGCATGCGGTCGAGCCGCGCGCCGGCCTGCTCCTCCGCGGCGACAATCGATTTCGGTGCCATGGTGAGCGTCATGCCTAATCAATCCAATAAGCCATCGGAAAAAACCGGCGCATCCCAGAACACGTCCCAAGATCTGAGCGCCACATTCGCCCGCGCGCGCTGGCTGATGATCATATCGGCGCTGACGACCGCGGTCGCTATTGCGGCGGTGGTCGGCGTCATCGGCTATCGCGTTTTCAACCGTGGCGAAAGCGCAACCGGGACCATCGTTAACGGCACCGTGTTCCTCCCCAAGGGCGCGCACGTAGATTCCACCACCATCTCCGAGGGGCGGATCGTCGTCACCCTCGACGTCGGCGGGGCGACCGAGGTCCGCTTCTTCGACCTCAAGACATTGCAGCAGATCGGGCAACTCCACTTCGCCACTGAACGGTGAACGACCGAGCAGTGAGCGACGCGCTTGCGCGGAAGCGATATCAAGTCTATTTGCGAGCGTCAGGCTCCCTTCGTCTAGCGGCCCAGGACGTCGCCCTCTCACGGCGAAAACAGGGGTTCGAGTCCCCTAGGGAGCGCCAAATCATTTCAGACGGTTAGTTAGCCAGCTTGATCTCATGTCCGAAGAACGGATCAAGATTTTGCGCGTTATTTTGCGCGTTATCGGCGGCGGCCATGAGGCCATTTTCATTTTCAAACCTGATCGAGACCGTCCGATTTGGGGATGGGGCCTCGCGGCATCTCACACCCTATCTAGATCGATGGGCATTCCTTGCCCGTGGATTTCCTTGGCAAGCGTAAGGGCCGTCTC
>JASHVN010000229.1 GCA_030044555.1 Xanthobacteraceae bacterium
AACATCTGGATTTGCGCCAACCAGGAAGATGAGATCGTCGTTATCAACAAGAGCGGCAAGGTGATCGCCAAGCTTGGCGATTTCTATGGCATCGATCAGAACGGCGTCGCCAAAGGCTTTCTGTTCCCGGCGAGCCTCGCCTTCAGTCCGGACGGTTCGACCCTCTACGTGTCGAACCTGACGCTGTATCTGCCGTACGCGGGAGCTAATCTGGCCATCGATTCGGATTGGACGCTTCAGGCCAAGCACTACACCGTCTCGGAGATTCCCGCCGTGATTCCGCCGTTCCCTGGCCATTAATCTCACCACACTCAAACCGCAGGGGCCGCCTTTCGGCGGCCCTTTGTTTTTGGCCACTCCCGCAGCCTCTTGCGGCGACGGCAATTGGGCAGCGCTGGAGTAAGTGCTGCGTGCAGACGATCTCCTCGTTGGAAGTGATCTGTTAGCGCACGACATTACGCGCGTGTAATCGGCCTGTCCGCTATTGATTGCCAACTATTAATTGGCGCCGCCGTTGCGGGTGCATTTTGCGGCATTAGCTGACCTGCTGAGCTGGACGATCCGACACGGATCTGAGCTGTCGGTCGCGAAACACATCTGCACTGATCGATACCCCAATGAGCCGGACTGCTGCGACAGGAGATTATCCATGGCGACGACTCCGAGTCTGCCGCGTGAGAATGCGTTGGAAACCACAAAGGCAATGCCCTTGTTGGCTCGGCGCTTCATCGAGATTGTTTGCGAGTGGCGACGACGATCTTGCTCGCGTCACGAACTGCTGACCCTCGGCCAGCGCGACCTGGGTGACGTACGACTGACGCGGTGCGACGCCGTCTCGGAAGCAAACAAACCGTTCTGGAAGAAATAAGCGAGGTTCTGGATCGAGGCTGAAATCTCGTGTTAGATTGACTGAAGCTCGCGAAGACTTTTCAGGCGTGCCGTTTCGGTGCCAGCCCGGGTGGAAGCGGAGCCGGCCGGGAGGAAAAAAATGCGATCCAGAACGATGCGACCCAGAACGATGCAATCCAGGCGCTCATTTCTTCTTCATCTCGGGTTTGCCGCGGCAGCGACGCTCGCCATCTCCTCGGCATCGGCGATGCCCGCTTATCACGGGTCACCCAGAGGGGGCGGCACCGTGACCGCGCGCGACGATGCGGGGCGGAACTTCACGGCTGTCCGCAGGGGCCGTGCCTGGACATACCACGTGACCGAGGAAACGCGATTCGTGGTCGCTGGGGCGGAAGGCGCCTGGTCGGATGTCAGGGTCGGCACGGTCGTGCAAGTCAGGTGGCATCGTGCGGGCAGCCAGCGCGTCGCCGATATTGTCGGTATCAGGGAGCGAAGCGGACATTAAGCCGCCCGCTTGGCCAAGCCCATCGGCCAAGCCCATCGGCCAAGTCCATTGGCCAAGCCCTTGGCCAGGGTGTCCATCCTCGCCCTCAACCGGTGGGTGAGCGCGCGGCCCTTCTGGCCGAGGCCCGCGCGGCCCCGGCATGCCTGTCTCCCGGGATTGGGGGTTTCGAATCTTCGGCCGGCTGATAAGAGACGCCGCATGAGTGTCCAGCATGAAGCCCGTACTGCCGACAGCTTTTTGAGTCTTCCCACTGAGAGCCGGCCCGTCCACCGCGGTTTGATCTTCGCGATCGTTGCACTCGCTCTCCTGATGATGTCGATCGACTCGACAATAGTCGCAACCGCGTTGCATGCCTTGCGGCTTGGGTTGAACACCTCGATCGACTGGGCCGGGTGGACGCTCACGGCGTACTCGTTCGGATTTGTGGTCGTCCTGCCGATCAGCGGGAAACTCAGCGAGCAGTACGGCAGCCGCAGGGTCTTTCTCGCTTCCATCGTCGCCTTCACCCTGGCGTCGCTGTGCTGCGGGCTGGCCGACAATATCTATGTGCTCATTGCGTTGCGCGGACTGCAGGCGGCCGGTGGAGCGGGCTTCACGCCCTCGGCAACTGAGATCATCGTCGAGCACTTCGGCGACGCGCGCGATCGCGCGGTCGGCCTGTTTGGCAGTATCTTCTCGATCGGCTCGATGATCGGGCCGATATTCGGCGGGCTGTTCGTGTCGTATTGGACTTGGCGGGGCATCTTTTTGGTCAATGTGCCAATCGGCGTCGCGGTGATCGTGCTGACATTGTGGTACGTGCCGCGGGACCGGTCTCAAACAGGAAAAGTCCGCCAGAGACTGGATGCCACCGGCATGTTGCTGCTCGGCGGTGGTCTCCTCTCCGGCATGCTCGCTGTCAGTTATCTGGCCCAAGGGAATGGGCAGGCATGGTCGCCTGGATTCGTGACCCCATTGGCCATCGCGATCCTCGCGCTGTCGATGTTCTTCCGTCACATCAACCATTCGGCGGCCCCGTTCATCGCACCGCGCCTGATCAACGGGGCAGGCTTTGGCGCAGTCAACCTGGTCAACGGACTCTATGGGGGCATCACTTCGGGCGTGATAGCGCTTGTTCCGCTATACGCGATGAACCGTTACGGCATCAACGCACTCAACTCCGGTACATTGCTTGTCGCCCAAGGGGCTGCCGCGATCCTGCTGTCGATCGCTGCGACATTCGCGTTACGGCGGACGGGCTACCGGCGACCGCTGTATTTCGGCGGGCTCGTTATCGCTGCCGGGATGCTGCTGCTGGCGGCGAGCCCCGTTGCCGGTATCCCGGCCTATGTATGGCTCGCCGGTTCGGCGTTCCTTATCGGAGCTGGTCGCGGAGCGAACAACCCGGCAAGCCGCAACGCCGGACTGCAACTGGCGCCCGAGCACGCCTCGACTATTGCCGCCCTGCGGACGATGTGCATGAGTATCGGGACAATCGTCACAATCTCGATCTACACTGCGATTCTCGCCAATTCCCACGATCCCGGCCGCATCCAGGCCATGCTCTTCGTTGCGACGGCTGCGCTGTTCGTCGTGGCGCTTCCATTGATCACCCGCGTGCCAGAGCACCGCGGTTCGTGGTAAAAGCTGCGGCTGATAAGGACCTTATCCTTTTACCTGCACAATTTTTGCCGGCGCAATTTTTTACCTGCGCAATTTTCATCTGACCGGCCGAATCAACGCCAGATATTTGAGCGGGCGGCCTCTTCCGGCATAGCCGTCAATCACCCGATTGGGTGAATACAAGCCCAGCGGCGCTCTGGCATCGTGATGCTTCCATATTCTGAAACGAGGAGCCTGCGATGCGAACAATTAGCAAGATCCTGCTTGCCTCCACGTTGCTTGTCACGATCTGGGCTGCGCTCGGCCTGACCGGCGGTGGTGCACGGGCCGAACCGCCGTCGCCCTGCCGCATCTTCGCTCAGTGCCAATAGCGGCCGGCACGCCGATTTACTGAATTCCTACGCGCCGGGGTCGCCGGCGAGAGCAAACGTGCCAATCAGGCCGATATTTTTTCGAGCATGATCCCGAAAAGTGGAAACCGGTTTTCGGATAAGCATGCCCTCGGGCTTGACCCGAGGGATCATGCTCAAAGGAGAATTTAGACCTTGATCCGATTCAACCGAATTGGATCAAGGTCTAGCCGGGTCGTTCGGCCTTTGCCGCGCCGAATGCGCAGGCCGTCGATGAAAATATCGAGAAGCCGCAGCACGCTCTTCTGCCAGCCGGGCTGATCGTGCGTGTAGCACATGCCGACGATCGCTCTGAGCAAGTCGTCGGGGGTGACGTCATCGCGGATTTCGCCGGCCGCGATCGCGCGCTGGAGGAGTGCCCCGCCAGATCGCATCAGCAGGTCGGACGAATAGGAGAAAAGATCCGAATCCTTGGAGACCGCCAGCGCCAGCGCCGCCGACATGCCTTTCTTGGTGGCGACAAATCGCACAAGCGCGTGCATCCATTGCCGCATCGCCTCAACCGGCTGCGCCTCTTTCTTTAATCGCTCGGCGAGCGCGGCAAGCTGCTCCGCCTCGTGGCGGTAGACGGCGTCGAACAGCGCTTCGCGGCTCGGGAAATGACGGTAAAGCGTGCCGATGCCGACGCCGGCTCGCTTGGCAACAGCCTCGAGGCTCGCATCCGGACCGCCGGCGCTGAACACGGTTCTTGCCGCTTCGAGCAGACGGTCGCGATTGCGCAGCGCGTCGACCCGCGGCTTGCGTAGAGCTTTCTTCTCCCCCGTCCTCTTATCCAACATCTTCTGATCCAACGGCTTTTTATCACAGCTTTTGCTGCAACAATCGCCATCTCGGGTTTTTTCTCAAGAGCGCCTTGAAAAGCGGAGGATGCCTCCGTATCTCACGGCGGCGACGCTGAAACCAACCCGATACATAACACTTTTATGTCCGGCGCGGTCACGATCATGCAAAGGCCCGCGGCGGCGTGGCCGGGATCGTGCACCGTCGTCGGGTTCTGTCGGCGGACGGAAATCGCTCACCAACGCTCATATGGAGCACAGTATGGCTTTCTCAACAACTCTCACCATCAACGGCGTCAAGCGAACCATCGCGCTCGACGACCCGCGAGTCACGCTGCTCGACCTCCTGCGCGAACGGCTCAATTTGACCGGCGCCAAAAAGGGCTGTGACCGCGGCCAGTGCGGCGCCTGCACAATCATCGTCGACGGGCGCCGGATCAATTCCTGCCTCGCGCTCGCCATCAGCCACGACGGCGCCGATGTTCTGACCATCGAAGGTTTGGCGCAAGGCGATCGCCTCCATCCCGTGCAAGAGGCCTTCATCGCCCATGACGGTTTGCAATGCGGGTTCTGCACCCCGGGCCAGATCATGAGCGCCTTCGGTCTCATTCAAGAGGGCCAGGCCGGCGACGATCCGGAGCGCGTGCGCGAGGCCATGAGCGGCAATCTCTGCCGCTGCGGCGCCTATCGGGGAATAACCGAAGCGGTGCTGGAAGCGCACAAAACGCTCGATGCATTAAACCGCAAGGAGGTCGCATGAAAACCTTTGATTATGTCAGGCCGGCAAGTGTTCGCGAGGCCGTGTCAGCCGCTGCTGCGCCCGGCGCCGCGTATCTCGCCGCCGGGACCAATCTTCTCGATCTGATGAAAGGCGGGGTGACCAGGCCGGATCGGCTGGTCGACATCACGCATCTTCCCGACCTCGACCGGATCGAAAACCTTGCCGACGGCAGCGTGCGCATCGGCGCGCTGGTCCGCAATGCCGATCTCGCCCACGATCGCGATTTCGCCCGGCGCTTTCCGGCCATTGCCGAAGCGCTTTTGTCCGGCGCCTCGGCGCAACTGCGCAATGCGGCGAGCGTCGGCGGCAATCTGCTGCAGCGGACGCGATGCGCCTATTTCTACGATCCGGCGAGCGCCTGCAACAAACGCAATCCCGGGTCGGGCTGTGACGCCCGCGGCGGCGACAACAGGCTGCATGCCATATTGGGCTGGAGCGAGAGCTGCATCGCGACGCACCCGTCCGATTTCTGTGTCGCTCTCGTCGCGCTTGATGCCGTTGTCGAGATCGAGGGCAGAGCAGGGCGGCGGGAGATCCCGCTCGAAGCGTTCCACCGGCTTCCGGGCGACAGTCCGGACCGCGAGAGCGTGCTTGAGCCTGGCGAGATGATCGTCGCGGTCCGCTTGCCGGCCGAGGCCGCGCGTTTCGCTGCCCATGCCCGCTATCTGAAAGTTCGTGACCGGACGTCCTATGCGTTCGCCATCGTTTCGGCGGCAGCGGCCTTGCGCATCGAGCAAGGCGTGATCGCGCAGGCGCGGATCGCGATGGGCGGCGTGGCCTTAAAGCCATGGCGGGCGCGTGAAGCGGAACAGATTTTACTCGGCGGGCGGGCCGACACCGCGCTGTTTGTGCGCGCGGCCACGGCCGCGCTCGCCGAGGCCAAGCCCTCCGGCGACAATGGCTTCAAGATCGTGCTCGCCCGCCGTGTCGTGGCGCGGGCGCTGGCGCTCGCCGCTGCCGGCACGCCCGAGCGCATGCCCGCGTTGCCCGGTTCGCCCTTTGCCGCAGCTTCTGGAGTTCTCGCTCATGTCTGAGATCGCGCTCACACAAACGCCCATTCATATCCGTCACGGCTCGAATATCGGCCAGCCGCTGACCCGCCGCGACGGCGTGCTCAAAGTCACCGGCGCCGCCAAATATGCCGCCGACCAGCATCCGCCCGGCATGCTCTATGCGGTGCTCGCGACATCGAGCATCGCGCGCGGCCGCGTTGCTCATCTCGACGTCGCCGCGGCCAAGGCCCATCCGGGCGTGGTCGACGTGATCACGCCGGCCAACCGGCCGGCGCTGGCGCTGGATCCCGACGAGAAATCCAATCCGTTCATGTTCCGGCTCGATCTGTTGCAAACCGACCGGGTCCGCTACGCCGGTCAGCCGATCGCGATCGTCATTGCGCAAACGCTCGAAGCCGCGACCGAAGGCGCAAGCCTGCTGGCGCCGCGCTACGAGACCGAGCCGGCGCGGGTCGGCCTCGATGACGGCGAAAGCACTGCGCTGCAGGTTGTCGGCCCCGGCTTTCCGGCGCAGGCGCAGCGCGGCGATGTCGAGACAGAGCTCGCGGCGGCGAAAAAGTCGATCACGCAGACCTACGAGACGCCTGCGCAGTATCACAATCCGATGGAGCCGCATGCGATTGTTGCTGCCTGGGAGGGCGACACGCTTTCGATCGATACGCCGAGCCAGGGCATGGCGATGGCGCAGGGGCGGCTTGCCGGTCTGTTCGGCATCGCTCCCGAGAAGATTCATATTCGCAGCCCGTTCCTTGGCGGCGGCTTCGGCGGCAAAGGCATGATATCCGGACCGCAAGTTCTCGGCGCCATCGCCGCCCGCGCCGTGGGCCGGCCGGTCAAGCTCGTCCTGCGCCGCGACCAGATGTACGGCCCGGTCGGTCACCGGGCGCCGACGCGGCAAACCTTGCGTCTCGGCACCGATGGCGACGGCGCGCTCGTCGGACTCGATCATCACACCAAGACGATGTCGAGCACGTTCGATGATTTCTTCGAGCCTGCTTCCACGCCGTCGCACACGCTTTATGCCTCAACCGCGATCGCCACCTCGCACGCAGGCGTGCGCGCCGATATCGGCACGCCGATCTTCATGCGCGCGCCCGGCGAGGCGCCAGGCTCGATCGCGCTCGAAAGCGCCATCGACGAAATGGCGCAAGCTTGCGGCATGGATCCGCTGGCCTTTCGGCTGAAGAATTATGCCGAGGTCGAGCCGATTTCCGGCAAGCCGTTTTCCTCAAAGGCGCTGCGCGAGTGCTATCGCCAAGGCGCCGAACGCTTCGGCTGGGAGCGCCGGCCGCTGGCGCCGCGGCAGATGCGCGACCGTGACGGATTGCTCGTCGGCTGGGGCGTGGGCACGGCGACATTTCCGGCGGTGATGTTTGCGGCGCAGGCCAAAGCGGTCCTGCGCCGGGATGGCAGCGGCGTCATGGAGATCGGCGCGCACGATATGGGGCAGGGCGCCTGGACGGCTTTGGCGCAGATCGCGGCCGACGGGCTTGGGCTCGATCTCGATCGGCTCGAGTTTCGTTCGGGCACATCCGATCTGCCCGATGCCGGCATCGCCGGCGGCTCGGGGCACACCGCAACAGCCGGCATGGCGATCTACAACGCCGGCGCCGACGTCATCGCCAAGCTTGCCGATCTTGCCACCAATGATGACCACTCGCCGCTGTTCGGCGCCGGCAATGCCGGCGTCGTCGCCCGCGGCGGGCGCCTGTTCCGCCGCGACGATGAAAGCCGCAGCGAAAGCTTTTCCGATATTCTCGCCCGCGCCGGCCTGGCGCAGATCGAGGGTCGCGGCGCCGGCGGTCGTCCGAACCCGATGGAGGCCCACGGCCAGTCGGACTACGCCATGCACGCACACGGTGCGGTCTTCGCCGAGGTCAAGGTCGATCCCGAACTCGGGCAGATCCGCGCCACCCGCCTGGTCGGCGCTTTCGCGGCTGGGCGGATCATCAATCCGCGCATGGTGCGAAGCCAGTACTACGGCGGCATGATTTGGGGCGTATCGTTCGCGCTGCACGAGCAGGCGATCGTTGATCGGCATTCCGGGCGGCCGATGAACGCCAATTTCGCCGAGTACCATATACCCGTGAATGCCGATGTCCCCTCGCTTGAAGCAATCCTGGTCGAGGAGGACGATCCGCACGTCAATGCGCTCGGCATCAAGGGCGTCGGCGAGATCGGCATCACCGGCTCGGCCGGGGCGGTCGCCAATGCGGTCTGGCACGCCACGGGTATTCGCGTACGCAAATTCCCGATCACGCTTGATCGCTTGCTCGAGCCGCAATGAGAAGGAGCGCAATACGCGCCGCGGCGGCCGCCGCCGGCTGGTAACGGAGCAGCGCGTCGCCCGCGAGGTTTAGGCATAACGCTTATTTCTTTGGCGTTATGCCCAGCACCGATGCGATATGGTCGACTTCCGCGTATTGGTCGTTGAGCGCGGCCGTGTAGGCATCGATGCCCAGAGGCGTGGCCGGCTGCCCCGTGAGCGACAATTTTTCCTCGACCGCCTTGTCGTTGAGCGCATCGAGCACGTCCGCCGCGATCCGCCGGCGCAACGCGATCGGCATGCCGCGCGGTCCGAGCAGGCCGAGGACGGGACTGGCGAGCAGCGACGGATATCCGGCTTCTACCACGGAGGGAATGTTCGGCGCGATGGGCGATCGCTCGCGATCATTGATGGCAATGATCTTGATCTTGCCGGTCTGCGCGTAGGTGCGCATCGCGGCGTAGGATTGCATGCACAATTGGATTCTG
>JASHVN010000230.1 GCA_030044555.1 Xanthobacteraceae bacterium
GCCCCTGTCAGGATGCGGTCGCCGCCGGCCGTTTTGCGGCGTCCGCAAGCATCCTGCGCGCCAACCGTTGCCGAACCGCAACGGCTGCGGAAATTAACGGGGACGGGACCGCGTCAACCCTATTCGTTCACATGACATTCAGCTCGCCGCCCGATATGTACGTCGCGGCGTTTGGCAGACCGGGCGATGTGCAATGAGACCCGGCGCCGGAGTGGGCATGGATCGAGTCGGGACAAGCTTTTTCGCCGCACTATTGGCCGCGGCCGGCATTCTCTCCGCCGCTCTCTTTGGCGCCCTCCTTGGCGCCGCGCCGGCGCGCGCGGAGAGCTGCCCGGGAAATCCCGACGCGCTCGGCACCAGTCGCGACATCGTCGTCAGCCCCGACGTGTACAAGCAGCTCGGCACGCTCGATTACAAGCAGACGCTGCCGCTCGCCGACCACGAGGTGGTGCTCACCTTCGACGACGGGCCGCTGCCGCCGTGGTCCGACAAGGCGCTCGATATTCTCAACGCCCAATGCGTCAAGGCGACGTTCTTCATCATCGGCGAGATGGCGCAGCAATATCCGCAAGTGGTGCGCCGCGAATACGAATCCGGCGATACGATCGGCACCCACAGCATGACTCATCCGCTGCCGTTTCAGCGGCTGACAGGCGACAAGCTCGATTATCAAATCGACGCCGGCATTGCCGCGGTGAGCGCCGCGCTCGGCGACCCCGACGAGGTGGCGCCGTTCTTCCGCATCCCCGGCTTCGGCCGCTCGGACGCCGTCGAGGACGCGCTGGCCAAACGCGGGCTGGTGGTGTTTTGCGTCGATGTTGTCGCCGACGATTGGGTGCGCCACATTACGCCTGCGCAGATCGTGCAGCGCGCCATGAGCCGCCTGGAAAAGCGCGGCAGCGGCATACTCCTGCTGCACGATATCCATCCGTGGACCGTCGCCGCACTGCCGGAGCTGTTGAAGCAGCTCAAGCAAAATGGCTTCCACGTGGTGCAGATGGTGCCGCCGCCGCCCACCGGCCCGCAGATTGCGGGCGGACCGAACGCCTGGGCGCTGGCCGCCGCCATGCCGCAAGCGCGTCTGGTCGATGCCGGCGGCGTGTCGCCGGCGTGGCCGCAGCCCTATATGCAACCGGATGCGAGTTTCGCGGAGACCGATGTTCTGCCCGCGCCCAACGAAGCGGACTTCGCGGTCGGTCAATCGCTCCGCATCGACGTGACGCCTGCCGACGGCAGCGACGGCGTGGCGCTGTGGCCGAAGCTTGCGGCCTTTGCGCTGCCCGCCTCCGATGCCGACGATCTGCCGGCGCCGGGGCTCGGCGACATCGGCGTGAGCCTGCGCGGCGAGCGACTTTCCGAGGAGCAAATCCGCGAGCGCCCGCAGATCGATGCTCCGATCGCGATCAGCCATGGACACGGAATCGGCCACGGACGCTGGCTCGCGCACCGGCGCGCGCTCGGCCATGACGGTGTCCGCCGCGTCCGCCTTCGTGAGCGCCGGCCTGAGCCTCACGCCAAAGCCGAGGGCCATCGCGCTTAGGCAAGCTTTATTTGCCGAACGCTTCGGCTCCGGCCCTGGCGACGGCCTCGTCATCATAATCGATGCCGGACACGCCGACGCCGCCGAGACACTCGTCCTCAAAGAGAACCGGAACGCCGCCCTCGACTCCGAGGCAGTTGGGCACCATCAAAAAACCCGGCCGTTCCTTGACGCGCGCCTCAAAAGCAGAGCTGGGCCGTCCGCGCAGCGCGGCCGTGCGCGCTTTCAGCGTTGCCATGTCGATCGTAATGACGCCGTTGCGGTCGGGCCTTTCCAGATGCAGCAAATGGCCGCCGGCATCGACGACGGCGACGGTCGGCTCACGCTTGAGCTTCGCACCGGCCTCTTTGCATGCGGCCACGATCTTGTGCACATCGTCCGTGGTCAGCGACGGCCTTCTCCGCATGTTCATCCTCCCCAAACAAATTTGGCGGGACGCAGCCTTCTCAAGCAATCGAATTTTCGACCTGGTTGGCCTTTTGGCTGGCTTCCTGGCTGGCTGCGGCAGCGGGCGCATTCTCTTTGTCAATCAGGTCCACCGCCGCAGGCTCCGGTACCTCTCCTGATGCCTCTCCTTGCAGCTGTCCAAGGAGCGCATGCGCCCGCGCCAGGATTGCCTCACGCGCCTGAGAAAGAATTGGATCTGCGCCGGCCGGCATCGCCGCCACCTCAAGTTCGGCAGCACCGGCTTGCGCGATCACTGATCTCGATAACGCGCCGACGCGGTCGCAGACCTGCTTGGCGTTCAACCCACATTCGCGGGCAAATCGCTGCCAGTGCTTTGCCCCGATTTCGGCGCCTCTGTTGCTGCCGCCGACTTTCTGAACCAGGTTTTTGGTGACGTGCTCCCAAACTTCGCCGCACATGACGTCGTACAGCGGCGCAAGCGCGATGCCGTTGCCGCGGATCATGATCGAATAATTTTTGGCGTGGGCATCGGTGTTGCAGGCAAGAACGTTGAAGATCACCATATCGAGCAAACGCAGGATTTCATGTGCGGGCATGTGTCGGCGGGTCAATGCAAACATCTCTTTCAGTGTCGGTCCACCGGTTCCGGTCTTGTTGGCCTCATACTTGGCGGACGGCGGCCTGCCGAGCGCCTGACAATAATCCTCCTGATGCAAGCGACGCCAACGGCCGCCCTGGTAGCTGCGATCATATCGCTCGACGAGCAGATAAGTCCGTTTTCCCGCACGGCCCGTGGTCACGTTTGGCGCCGGAAGTTCGAGGCGCCGCGCCAATGTCAAGCAGAAGGCTTCATTGTAAACGCTGCCGCAGAGTCGCGGCACGTCCGGTTTAAGAATATGCGTCGATGGAGAGCCGTTCATCGGAATGCAGATGCGGCCGGCTTCGTCGACGGCAACCGCGAGCTTGGTCTGGGCACCGGCGAGCGACATCGACACGCCTTCCTCGCCAGCGAGGAATGGCTTGCTTGGCAGTCCCTCCATGAGGGTCTCCAATTCGGCCGGCGTTTCCAGCGGACGCCATTGTACCGTGGCAGTTCTGCCGGGCTGGCCGATCGAGAAAGCGCCCGCGGTGTCGCCGCCAATGGCCGACAACAGCCCGATCACGTCGCTTCGCGACATTCCCAGAAGCTGTCCGAGAGTCCGCAATTGCTCGTTTTCGGGCAACAGATTGGCGGCCCATGGGAGAAAAACGTCGGACGCTATTCGATCCGTCCTCAACGGCATCGTTATCGAAATTGGAAATGCGCCCCGCAGCGCGACCCAGCCGGGATCGTACGTAAAGGCAGGTCCACTTTTATCGACGTCGATGGTGCCGGCGAGCCGCTGCTCAAAATAGACTGGGAGACTAGCCATTCGGCTCCTGTTGCTCTTCTTCTAGATCAGGCAGTTCAGGCGCGACAGAGGGGAGGGATTGGTCGAACGCGAGAATGTCTGCCGGTCCAAGCCCAAGGGCCTCGGCCACCAACAGGCTTCGTCCGAGCTGGCAAGACGGTTTGCCGGCCTCCAGCTCGATCAGGAATCTGCGCCCGACACCTGTTGCGAGTGCCAGCTGCGCCTGCCGAATTTTCAAATCTTTGCGGCGCCGGCGGATCAGTGACCCAAACGCTGAAGTCGTTGCGCGCGCCCTGTGCTCAACCGAGCTCTCGTCGCTTGGGTCCACGCCCGTCCACCTTGTTCCCGCTCGGGAATAATCGGGCCAAAAGGTCAAGATTGTATGAAAATGTACCCGCTCGGGAGCTTTAACCGTTTGCAAGCCCTCTTTGCTGCAAATGTTACCGGCCGGGTACATTACCGAAAGGGAGGCCGAGCCCCACCCTTGCGATGCGGGCTACTCAGACGCAGGCTATTCATATGTGTTGATCGTGTCCCATAACGCGCAGTCGTTTTTCATATGATGCGGATAGGTTTGCGCGCCGTATCCGTTCGTCATGTGCGAATTCTGTTGCGTGATCAGGAAGACGTCATCGCTCGCACTCGAATATTTCTGCCATTGCGGCTTGGCATCGGCACCGGCGTTGGGATCGCCTGTGCGTGCAAAATTGGTCCACCAGGCGACGAGCTGATCGGAGAGATGTTCCTGAGCCTCGTTCAGCAGGTGCGGGGTCCCCTGCCCGCCGTGAAACAAGGGAAACAGGTAAAGCAGCTCCGCAGTGTGGAACGCGCCCGTCGGATAGCTCGCCTTCGGCAAATAACTCGGCGCCGTTTCATCGTCGAACACATAGGCAAAAACCGACACGTATTTCGACCAGAGCTGGTCGAAGCGCCGCGCGGTGCAGGCCTTCATTCCCTCAGCCGCGGCAATTTCCGCGAGACTCGGGCTGGCATAGGAAGACACCGGATAAGCCGCCAGAATGGCGTCTTTGTGCTCTTTGCCGAAAGATGCTGCGAAGGCCTCATACTGCGCGGCAGTGAGTGGCGTGCGCGGTCCTCCTTGCAGTTCGGGCAAGAAGAAAGCCTGTTCGTCGGCAGTGAGCCCCGTCATGATGGGAACGCGATTGAACTGACCGCTCTTGAACGATTCATAGGTCGGTTGCGTGATGATCTTGCCGTCGATGATGTAATAGCTCACGGGCGGAGGACCGAGCGTGACAATCTGTGCGGGCGAGAGCGCGCGCAGACAGGCTGCGACATTCGTCGTGCAGCCGGCCTTGGCGGCGAACTGCTCGCCCATCTTCTCTGCTTCCGGCAGCGGCGCAGCCTGAATATGCGTTCCGCTTTCATTGATGATTTTCGCAAAAAGACCAGCCGCCGTCGGTGAGACGAGATTCGCCATCACCACTGTCCCGCCTCCCGACTGACCAAAGATCGTGACATTATGCGGATCGCCGCCGAAACGGGCGATATTGGCCTGCACCCATTTGAGGGCGAACTGCTGATCCATCAGTCCGTAATTGCCGAAATCATGCCCTTCCTTGTCTAGCGCCGGATTGGCGAAGAAACCGAGAAAGCCGACGCGGTAATTGACCGTGACGACGATCGCATCTCCCTGGCGCGCCAATTTGGCGCCATCATAATCGTTGCTCTCACCGGCGACGACGCCGCCGCCGTAAAACCACACCATAACCGGCCGCGCTTCCGCCTTTTCGGCGAAGTTTCTCGGCGCGTACACGTTCAAGTAAAGACAATCCTCGGTAATGCT
>JASHVN010000231.1 GCA_030044555.1 Xanthobacteraceae bacterium
CCACCGGCCGCGGCGGCAAAGGCATCGTCGCCATGGCGGTCATCGAGAAGAACGGCCGGCTGGTCGCCTCCTTCCCGGTGGAGGAAACCGATCAGATCATGCTGGTCACCGATGGCGGCCAGCTCATCCGCTGTCCGGTTGACGGCATCCGCATCGCTGGCCGCGCCACCCAGGGCGTCATCGTGTTCTCGACCGCCAAGGGCGAACGCGTGGCTTCGGTCGAGCGGCTCTCCGAGGAGGGCGAAACCAACGGCGAGTGAGCAGGCTCACGCGCGGGCAATCGACGCCGGCCAGTTGTTACGAGGCACGTGGGCCTGAAGCCTTTAACGGCATCCGCCAGACCTTGATCCAATTCGATTGGATCAAGGTCTAGATTTTTCCTTTGTGCATGATCTCATCCGAAAACCGGTTTCCATTTTTCGGGATCATGCACTAGCGGCAGGGGTGCCGGGCGCCGTCCAATCCGAGATACGTTCCGGTCGATGGATCGTATGAATGAAAGCGCGCCGCGCAACCCGCGACCTCGGGACCGGCAGCACGAGGCGCACGCCGGGCGGCCGGCCTGATTTCATTGCCGGGCGCATAATTGTAGACCGGTCCACGCCCGGCTTCGGCCGTGGTGGCGGAGCCGCTCCGCTGTGCGGCCCACGTGCCTTCGCAGGGGCCGCTCGCGCTTTGGCCCCGCCACACACCACCGCCGCTCACGCGGCCGAGACGTCCGGAGCCGACCGCCCACTGGTTGCCGGCGCTCACCCTGACCTGTACCGCGCCGCGCGGATTGACCCGTCCCTGAACATCGACCGTGCCGCCGGTCGGGTTGACGACCACGCCGTTCGAGATTTCCACGCCATAGCGAACGCTGCCCTGACAGGCTCCGCCCTGGGTCGTGATGACGACGCTCCAGGGACCGTCATAAGGGCTCTGAGCATAGACCGGGCCGAGAGCGCCGGCGCCGGCAAGAGCAAGCGTCGTGGTCAGCAAACCGGCATAGGGCAGCCTTGTTGTGATGTTCGTAAACATCGCCGTGCCTCCTGATCGGTTGTTGATTGTGGCCTGTGGTGTGGAATCCCACGTGCCGCCGGGCACACATCCCCAGGCGCGGCACCCTCGTTCGGTGCGGCCGAGACTGCCATCATCGCCAAGCCATCACGCTCGCCAGGTTCCGCCGGACCCATGCCATGAGGACCGAATAGCCGATGCGACGCTTCGAAGTGGGAACGGCGCACGTCGCCGACGTCGCCGCAACCGAACAACTGTGCTGCGGCTTTCCGGTTCCGCAGCGAGCCTTCACCGGCGCTCGAGTTCCCCTTTTCGCGCAGGGGTTTGGGCGCTGACTGTCCGCCATCGTCGTCTGGCGCGAATGACGGCGAGGGCGTAGGTTCATCCGTACGATTTGATGATTATTTGTGCGGGGAGCCCGCGATGCACGATCAAGACGTTGATGCGCAAAGCGCGGCTGAGCGCTGGAAGCATGACGGGGTGCGCGTCATTCCCGGCAACCAGCTCGACCCCAATGTGCCGTCGACCCCCGGCATGGACCGCAGGGCGGCGATCAATTTCGCGCGCGCCGGCGCGCAGAAGCTGTGGGCGGGCACGGTGACGATCAAGCCCGACGCCAAGACCGGTGCACATCATCATGGGCACCTGGAAAGCATCATCTACGTGGTGCGCGGCAAGGCGCGGATGCGTTGGGGCGAGCGGCTGCAATTTGTCGCCGAAGCCGGTCCGGGAGACTTTATTTTCGTGCCGCCCTATGTGCCGCACCAGGAGATCAACGCCAGCGCCGACGAAATCTTGGAATGCGTGTTGGTGCGCAGCGACGGCGAAGCCATCGCCATCAATCTCGATATAGAGCCGGTGGAGAAGCCAGAGGCGGTCCTCTGGGTCGATCCCATTCACCGCGATCAGAAAGCGTAGAATGGGTTGCACGGGCCGGCGCCCGTCTTCCCCGCTCACGCCACGGCGTTGCGTCTGATCACTTCGGAAAAGAATGCGGCGCTCAGTTTCGGTGTGCGTTTCTGGGTCGCGTAATCCACGCCAATCAAGCCGAAGCGCGTGGCATAGCCGTAAGACCATTCGAAATTGTCGAACAGGCTCCAATGAAAATAGCCGCGCACCGGCACGCCTTCGGCAATCGCGCGTTTGAGCATGGTGAGATAGCTGCGCAGGAACATGATGCGATCGCTGTCGTCGACGACGCCGTCAGGCGCGACTTCATCGATCGTGCTGCAGCCATTCTCGCTGATATAGATCTCCTTCACGTTCCAGATTTCCTGCAGGTGCCGCGGCGCCCAGTAGAGCGACTCGGGGCCAATGTATTGCCAGGGCGACGCCGTGCGCGGGTGCGATTTTGAAAATGGCAGCACCTCGAAGCCGCCGGGGACAGAAGCAGCGCGCACATAAGTCGGCGTGTAGACGTTGAGGCCGATGAAATCGAGCGGACCGGCAATCGCGCGCAACTCTTCCCGGGTGAATTTGGGCGCGTCCGCCCCAGCCGCCGACAGGTAAGCGTCGGTGTAGCGGCCCTCGAGAATGACCGTCAGATAAGCGGCGTTAAGCTCGCGCATAGCGCGTTCGGCGGCCGCGATGTTCGCAGACGTCTCGATCATCGGCACCGCGGACACGACGTTCTCGGCGATCCCGATTCTGGTCGAGGGCCTTGCCTGGGCGCGCAACGCCTGCACCGCAAGACCGTGTCCCAAGACGGCATTGTGGCGCGCCTGAAAGAGCCGCGCCCGCGGCAGCATCAGACCGGGCGCGAACCGGCCGGTGCCATAGCCCAATTTAATGAACGTCGTGGGCTCATTGAGCGTGAAGAAATTGCGGACGCGGTCGCTGAGTTTCGCACCGACGTAGCCGGCGTAATCCGCGAACGCCTTCGCGGTATCGCGGGATTCCCAACCGCCGACGCTATCCTGAAGGGCTTGCGGTAAGTCCCAATGATAAAGCGTCGCAAAAGGTTCGATCTGATTGGCGAGCAGTTCGTCGACCAGACGATTGTAGAAGTCCAAGCCCTTGAGATTGGGCTCACCGCCGCCCCGCGGGAAAATGCGCGGCCAGGAGATCGAGAACCGGTAGGCCTTCGCTCCCAGCGCCTTCATGCGCTGCACGTCGTCCCGGTAGCGATGGTAATGATCGAGCGCAACGTCGCCGTTATCGTTGTTATCGATTTTGCCCGGGGTGTGAGCAAATCTGTCCCAGATCGATTCACCCTTGCGGTCTTCGTTCCAGGCGCCTTCGATCTGATAGGCCGAGGTGGCGGTGCCCCAGCGAAAATCCGACGGAAAGGTCTCGCCGCAATCCGGGTTTGTGCGCGCGTTTGCGGGCCCTGCTGAATCGACCGCAAGGGCGCCAGCGCCGGCGAGCTTCATCAATTCGCGCCGCGACGGAGACGCCGATCCTGCGGATTTCGATTTGTCTTGTTTGGAAATCATCCCCTCCCGGGCATCTGTCGATATGCCACGCCGCCGGTCAGATGTGCGGCATCACCACGTAGGCAAGAAGCAGCACCGCGACCGCAATGAGCCCTTGCAACAACGTGCCCAGGCTTATCGTCGCGACGCCGCGCCACGGTGAATATCCGGCGTTCGCCGTCACCAACCAAAAATATTCGTCATTGACGTGGGAGACGGTCATAGCTCCCATGCCGACAGCGAGAGCGGCGAGCACCTTGCCATTGGCGTCGGCCAGGCCGAGCTGCGTCAGCAGCGGCTGCACCATGCCCGCACTGGTAATGACGGCAAGAAGCGACGATCCCTGCAATGTCTTCATGACCGCGGTGGCGAGAAACACGACCAGGACGCCGAGAAACGCGGCAACGTGCCAGTTAAGCACACGCGCGCCTAAGCCGTCCGACATTCCGGTTTGTTGGCAAAGCGCCTGAAATCCGCCCGCCGCGCATACGATGAGAAGCGTGCTCGCCACGTTGGCCAAGATGCGTTCAGCCCACGCGGAATCGCCGAGGAGCTTGAGGCTTGCGCGCGGCATGCCGACGGCCATCACGCCAATGCCGGCAACAAAGAGCGTGAGCGGACGGCCGACCGCGATGATCCAGTCGAGCCTCGGTTCTCCGCCCAGCGGCTCGGTTGGGATGTCGCCCAGCGATGCCACCATCAACAGCAGCAGGGGAACCATCGCGGCCAGAACGAGGAGCATCGCCGACCATGCTCCGGCTTTTGCCGCCGTCGCCGGCTCCACGTTTTCAACCGGCCGCTCCACGGCCGCTGCTGACACATCAACACGCGGCAAGTGTTCGGCAAACAGCGCCGCAAAGCCGGCCAGCAGGATGGCCAGGGGGATGCCGATGAGCGCCGTGCGGCTCCAATCAGCACCGATGATAGAGATGGCAGCGATTGCAACCGGGGAAAAAACGATAAGCCCGTGGCTTGCCGAAAGCGCAAGTCCGAGCGCAACCGTAGCGCTCTGACGCTGCGCTTGCGTCTTGCCGCCGATGGGCCGCAGCAACGGCGACAGCAAAGCAAAAGCCGCAGAGGGAGTGGCGCCGAGGCCACCGAGGAGCCCCAAAAAGGCGGCCGTCCAATTGGAGCGCAAGTGCCGGCGGCCGCTGATCATTGCCATGAGCCGGTCGGACGCGCCCGTGGTCTCGGCAAGACCGGCGACAAGGCTGGCGGCGACAATCACCAACCCGGGCGTATAGATCATTTCAGAAAAGCCGGCGCCAAATATGCGCACGATGATTGAAATACGGGAAAGCGCGATATAGCCGAATGCCGCCGCTACGGCCATGATGGCGATGAACGGATGGACACGGCGCCAGCGCGTGAGAGCGAGAAGCACAACGGCTGAGGCAACGAAGACAATTGCCCGAAACAGTTGCATGTCGCTAAACATCGAAAATCAAACCTCGCTATTTCCGGACGGCTTCACTACACCATCCGCATGTTCAGGCATATAAAACGTGAGGTAGAGATGGCGGCACACGCCTCGCGAGGCGTGCTCGTCGCTGCCCTTTTGCTGCTCTTGCTGCCGTTCTTGGTGCCTCTCTTGAAGCCTCTTTTGGGAAATGGAGCCTCAATAGCGGCGCCGGCGGACTTTATTCATGCCGACGGCAAGCAGCTGGTCGACTCCCATGGCAAGCCATTTTCCGTCAAGGGCATCAATCTCGGCAATTGGCTCTATCCCGAAGCCTATATGTTCCAATTAAAGCGTCGCATCCTGGCGCCGACAAAAATTACTGAGAGCTTCGAGCGGCTCGTCGGTCCGGCGCAAGGGGAGCGCTTCTGGACGACGTTTCGCGACGTCTATGTGGCCAAGGAGGATATCGATTTTCTCAAAGCCGCCGGCTTCAACACAGTGCGCGTGCCCATGAGCTGGCGGCTCTTCGTCGAGGAGGGCGGCGATGGCACCGTTCGCTTCGAAGGTCCGGGATGGGCCTTGATCGACCGGCTGGTAGGGTGGTGCCGGGATGCCGGACTGCGCGTGATCCTCGATATGCACTCTGCGCCGGGCGGACAGACGGGCCACACCTACGATGACGGCACCGGTTATCCGCTGCTGTTCTATGTGCCGCACTATCGGCAGCTCACTTTTGCCTTATGGGAGAAGTTCGCCGCGCGTTACCGCGATGAACCGGCGGTCCTCGGCTACGATCTTCTCAACGAGCCGATCTCGCCGTTCAACGACATGGCCTATCTCAATCCGCGGCTGGACTTATTCTACCGCGACCTGGTCGCCGCGATCCGCCGCATCGATCCGAACCATGCGGTCCTGCTCGGCGGCGCCCAATGGGACACCAATTTCGGCATCTTCGGCCGCCCGTTTGACGCCAACGCGATCTATACGTTTCACAAATTTTGGTTCGATCCCAACCGGGCCGCCGTGCAGGAATACATCAATTACAGCAATCAATGGAATGTCCCGGTGATCATGGGCGAGACCGGCGAATACAACGACGCCTGGAATGCGAAGGCGCGAAAGGTTCAGGAACAGATCGGCATCGGCTGGCTCTTCTGGACCTACAAGAATCTCGAATCGACGTCCGCCGTCGCCACAATTCACAAGCCCGCCGGCTGGGATATCGTCGCCGACGCGGCCAGTTCAGAGGACGGTCCGCTGCCGTCCCGCGAACAAGTGCAACCCATCCTCGATGCGTATCTTGAGGCGGCCAAGTTCAAAAATGTTCAGATCAATGCGGGCTATCTGCGCTCGCTCGGCATGAGCGTGCCGCCGGGAACGAAGACGCAGTAAGCGGTTGCTGCGCCGGCTATTCAGCGGCGACCAGCCGCCGCTCGGCGCTTTCCACCACCATCGGCGTTTCCCAATCCTGCCGTTGCGGCGGTGCGGCCCAGCGCTTGGTCACCAGGGCGACCCAATCGGGCGTGTAGAACGCATCGGCGGCCGCCTGATTTGCCCAGAGATAAATGCCGACTAGCGACGCGCCGTCGGGCGCGATCCCATAATACTTGCGGATCAACCCCGGAATTCCCTCGTAGGTGTGCGCCGTCGCATTGATGGTGTCGACGAGCTGAGCTTTGGACGTGCCTGCAGGCACTTTGAAGGTCCACATCACTGTGTGCATCGTATTTCTCCTGCGCACCTGAATAATAATGAAGGACCGGCTACATGCAGCCGATGAGGTTGCCGTGTTTGTCTTTCATCGTAATTGTGCATTCGAGACGCTTCAGTTCGGCCTTGGCATCGTCATTACCGAGCGCCGCGGCCTTGGCGTAGTAGTCCTTGGCGGCATTGATATCGCGCGGTCCGCCGCGCCCGCTGGCCGCGAACGAGCCCATCCAATCGAGCGCGTCGGCATCGCCTTGGGCCGCCGCCTTTTCGAACCACGACCGCGCCGCGACATCGTCTTTCGGCCCGCCAACGCCGTTGGCATACATCAAGCCGAGCTGAAACTGCGCATCAGCGGAATTGGCCGCGGCGGCGTTTGTCAGCATGGCTCTTTCTTGCGCCGGGTCGAGGGCTGCTCCGGTCGTGCTGCCGAGCGCGGCGAGGCGGATGACGCCGAGCGCGTTGCCGGCGGCGGCCGCGCGCTGAAACAACGCCCGCGCCTGAGCGTCGTCCTTGGCAACGCCCGCGCCACTTTCATAGAGCAAGCCCAGCGCGACCATGGCCGAGGTACTGCCCTTGTCGGCGGCCTTGCGATAGGCCGCCGCTGCTTCGGGCCACTGATTGCCGGCGGCGTAGGCGCGGCCAAGCTCATACAGTGCCCGCCGCGACGCCGCCGACGCCTGCCTGCAGTACTTGATTGCCAGCGCGATGTCGGACTGAGCAATCACCGCGGTGCCCGGCGCGTAAGCGGGCTTCTCCGGGTCGGTCGGGTCGGCAGCGACCCGATCGCACAACGCCAGATCGGCGGACTGCGCGTGGGCTGGGGAATAAAGCGAAAGTGACGCCGTCGCGCCGATGAAGACGCTGCAGGCGGCTGCGATTGCACGAGATCGCCGTCTCATGACTGCTCGTCCGCTTCCCGTGTACCGGCCGTCAGATAAAATGTTAGGGCGCGCGCTCCGGCCTGACAAGCGCGGATGATCGAGGCGGACGTTACGACTTTACGCCTTCGTCTTGCTGGCATTTCGGACATATATGATCATCGCTTCACGCCACAGATCCGGGGAAACGCATCATGACGCCGATCACGCTCAAGGACATCGAGATTTATCCAATCGTCGAGCAGCAGGGCGCGTTTTTCAAAGCTTTGGAATTTTTTCCGGCGCTCGGCAGAGAGCGGCTTGATGAGAACAGCTCCTGGCTGCAGCCGCACTACATCGACGCCGATGGCGGAGTCGTGCTTTGCGTCCAGGGCTTTGTCATCAAGACGTCGCACCACAACATTCTGGTCGATTCCTGCGTCGGCAATCATAAGTCGCGGCCGACGCGGTCGTTCTGGAACATGATGAACAGCGACAGATTCGAAAAGGCGCTCGCCGCTGCGGGCCTGACCGTCAACGATATCGACTACGTGATGTGCACGCACCTGCACGGCGATCATGTGGGCTGGAACACGCGGCTGGAAAACGGCCGCTGGGTGCCGACCTTCCCCAAGGCGCGATACATCATGGCCGACCGCGAGCTTGCCCATTGGACGGCGCGCGAGAAGGACAATCCGGCAAGCGTGCCGTGGATCACCGATTCGGTGCTGCCGATTATCGCCGCCAAGCGCGAGCAGATCGTCAGGAGCGATTTCGCCTTCAGCGAGACGGTGCAGCTGATGCCGACGCCCGGCCACACTATCGACCACTTTTCCGTGCTGGTCGGGCGCCCCGGCGCGGACGTGCTGATTACCGGCGACATGATCCACTCGCCGCTGCAGGGCAAATATCCGGAGCTGGGCATGCTGGCCGATTACGACTCGCCACAAGCGGCGCAAACGCGGCGCAAGGTTTTCGATCGTTTCTGCGAGGAGCCGACGATCCTGTGCGCCACACACTTCCCCACACCGTCCACCGGCCGCGTGCGACGCTGGGACGGCGGCTACAAATTCGTCGCGGTCGATTGATCCCTGTCCGATAGAGCCGCGTATAAATCCGACCGCGGTTTGCCGACAAACAGCGATATCACGCGTGCTCAAAGTGCACGGAGCGGTAAACGTTTGAAATCAACTGAGTGGGGCCGGGAGAAAGGTAATGAAGCCCTTTGGGCTGGTGAGTATATGCGCGATGACGTTATTTGCGGTCGTGAGTGCGGGAAGCGCCCACGCCGATCCACGCGGGCTTTGGCTGGCGCAGGACGGCGCCAAGGTGCGCGTGAGTTCGTGCGGCAAGGCGCTATGCGGGCGCATTGCCGAGCCCAAGTCACCGACCGATCCGGACACCGGCCAACCGTGGATAGACAAGAACAATCCTGATCCGCAGCTGCGCGATCGTCCGCTGGTGGGCGTGGAAGTCTTCATTTCCATGATGCCGGACGGACCGCAAAAATGGTCCGGCACCCTGTACAATACCAGCGGCGGACAAATCGTGCCCGGTCACCTCTATGACGTCGGGCCCCAAACCATCAGGGTCGAAGGCTGTGCGGCACCAAATCTTTGTGGCGGGCAAAATCTGACCCGCGTCCGATAGGTGTTGTTGCGTGCTGCTGCGATAGCCGCAATCCGCTTTCGGACTGCTTGCGCGAACGGCGGCGGGTCACGCCGTCGTCGGCTCATCCTCGAACGTAAAGCCGATCTCCTGCAGGCCGGCCAGCGCGGCCTTGCCGTATTCGGTCTCGATCTCCCGGGCGAGGCTCGGCGCATAGGAGATCGGATCGGCCTGCTGCTCGCTTTCCGGCACGATCATCACCAGAAGGCGGCCGGTTTCGTTGCCGACATTGCGAAAGCTGCGGTTCTCGCCGCGCGGCACCGAGATCATGTCAAGCGGCTCGAGCACGAGGGTGTGCTCGCCGCGCTCGCCCCAGGCGATCTCGAAGCGGCTGGAGAGGCACATGAAGTTCTCGACGGTGTTGAGGTGCCGGTGCAGGCCCGGTCCATTGCCCGGCTCGCACTCGGCTATGGTGACGATCAAGCCGCGCGGACCTTTGACCGGCGCGCCGGCGCTGCGGCCCTGATAGTCGGCCGGCGCCATCACCGGGTAGACTCGCCGCGCCGTGATCTTCTCCACCGCACCGGGCGGGATGCCATGCGCGGCAAAGTTTTGTTGTTGATAGGTCTGCAGTTTGTTGAAGCGGGCGACGCGGGCCTCCATCGCCTGCGGACTGAATGATGTTGACGTTGACGTTGATGTTGCTGTTGACTTTGCTGTCATGGCGCTTCCTCCGTGCGCTGCGCATTATTCTGAAGCAGCATTTGGCAGGCATTTTACTTCAGCCCGATAAGGTGTCGAGCCCCATAACGCTTTGTATAATGGGGCGCCGGCGCGCTGCTTTCTCAGATCGATTTCACTCCCGGACAAATAACATTCAATAAGGGAATAGTGGACAACTGGCGCGGCCTGCCGTTATGATCTAACAATTCGGGGGACCTCGGGGACGCGGGGAGAACTCGATGCGCGGTGGGGCGTTTGTAGCAACGGCTTTTTTCGTCTCGGCTCAACTTCTTTACGGGATTCCGCAAGCTGGTGCAGCGGACCTCGTTTGGGAGGTTGAGAACCCTTATCGCTTCTTCAAGCGACCAACCTCGTTCGAGGTGCAGGAAAGGGCCTTCGATGCGGCGGGCGGCGCCGTTCATGGCGAGCCGGTGGCTTCAAACATGCTGCCCAAAAACATCTTGTGGCGGCTCGAGCGGCGGCTCAACGACCCGGACTGCAGAGATCGCGCGACGCCGGATTCTTGCCTGGCCACTGCGGGACCGCAGTACGGGCCGCGCCGGCTCGGCTGGGCCGCACAGACCCTCAACTTTACCTGCTATGACCGCGACGCCCGGCCGCGACGCTATTTAACGACGTGCGATCGGCAGTATTCGTGGGGAACGGCGCGGGAGGACTATATCCTGCCGGACGCCCACACCGTCGACGTCCGCATCGCGCCGGAGCAACTGGCGAACGCGGGCGAGGGCGCTTGTGTATGGACGTGGCAGGCGCGCCGGCCCGGGGTGCCCGCGGAGACACGCCAGCAGCCGTGCAAGGCTGCGCTGGTGATCAAGCGCGTGCCGTTTTCGCTTGATCGCAATGTGTCGGGCGTTTCCGTCAAAGTCCAGCTGCCCAACGGAACCGTGCTCGCCGATCCTGACGTCGTCGTCGAGGATCTCTTCGTCGTCGCGCTCGGCGACAGCTTTGCTTCCGGCGAGAGCAATCCGGACCGGCCGGTCACTTTCAGCGCCACGCAGGAAATGCTCTACGACCCGGTCAACGTCAATCGCGACAACATGGCCAACCGCAGCCCGACCAAAAAGGAATCGAGCTTCGGGTTGGCCTCGGCGGACAACTTCAATCCCAAGGCGCTGCCCAAGCGGCTGATGGAAGATGAGGAGAAGGGGCTCATCTACAGCCCTACCTCGCAGGAGTTTCTCCAGGCCTTCAATAAAGCGCGCGCGCAATGGCTCAGCGCCGATTGCCATCGCTCGCAATACGGTTATCCGTTTCGCGTCAGCATGGGACTGGCGCTCGAAGACAGGCACCGCGCCGTTACGTTCGTGAGCCTGGCCTGTTCAGGAGCCGACATCGCCGAGGGTTTGTTCGGACCCGCCGATGCACACGATGAGCTCGAGGGACCGAAGGGGCAAAAGACCGTACCGGCCGAGCTTGATTCACTCAGCGCGCTTATCTGCCGGAGCGAGGCAGACCGCACGGATTTCAGGACATACCGGCTGCCGGTTTACGCGTCCGGCAGCACCAGCATCGGCGAGAAGAGCTTTGCGATGCGGTGGTGCGCACCGCAAAGCCGCAAACGCCCGATCGACGTGGTCCTGCTCTCGATCGGCGGCAACGATGTCGGCTTTGGAGCACTCGTCGCCTACGCGATCACCGACAGCGCATCCGATATTGCTCCGATTGCCGGCCTCATCGGGCACGACCTGCGCTTCTCGCCGTCCGTATCGGAGGTCTATCTGAGCGTGCTCGATCGGCGGATGCGGGCGCTCAAGCAGGCGCTGAGCGACGGTTTTGGCGTCGAGCCTTCGCGGGTGCTGCAGAATGCCTACGAGCCGATCCAATTCGACGAAACCGGCAATGTGTGCGGCAATGAGGCGACGCTCGGTCTCGATGTCTATCCGAAGTTCAGATACAGCCGCGAACGGACGCAAGAGGTATCGAATTTCGTACGCGAGCTGCAGGTCCGCGAGGCTTGCATGACCGATGCCGCCGAGCCTGGCTGTCCGGCCGGTCTCGCCACCGGCAGCGGCACCGGATTTCAGTTCATTACCGACCACACCAGCGAATTTTTGCATCGCGGGGTGTGCGCGCGTGATCCGCGGACGGCATCCGATCAGATCAATATGAGCATGCCGCGCCTGTCCCACGCGACGGACCGCTTCATGCCGTATTCGCCTGCTGGCACATTGCCGTATGGACACCGCTGGCGACTTGTGCGCGATCCGAATGATGCATTCCTCGCTGCCAACACCCACCGCGAGGGCATCTCGCCCTTTGACGACCTGCAACCGCCCTATGCGGCGCTCATCAGCGGCGCCTATCATCCAACGGCGGAAGGGCATGCGATCGTTGCCGATCACGTGCTCCGGCACGTCAACGAGCTTTTGGAAAAGCGCAAGCTGGCGCGCAATTAGGTCAGGAATAGCGTTCAGAGGGCAGGGGTGCTGCCGCTCAGAACCTGTGCCAGCACCGGCATGTCGATATTGCCGCCTGAGAGAACCAAACCGACGCGCTTGCCGGCGTAGCGGTCGCGTTCTTTCAAGAGCGCCGCAAGCGGGGCGGCGCCGGCGCCTTCGGCCAAATTATGCGTCGTGGCATGGTAGAGGCGGATCGCCTCCGCGATCTCATCTTCGCTGACCGCAACGATCCGCGCCGCGCCCGCCTTGACGACAGCGAGCGCCTCGGGCTGGGGATCGCGGCACGCCATTCCGTCGGCAAAGGTTTGCGCCGTGTTGGTCGGCACCGGATGCCCCGCCGCGAACGATAATGCGAAGGCCGGCGCTTTCTCGGCAACCACGCCGACGATCTCGGTTTTGCGCTCCAGAAGATCGCGCACCGTGATCAAACCACAGATGCCCGAAGCCATGCCGATCGGGACGTAGACGGCGTCAAGATCGGCGCAGGCCGAGAACAGTTCGAGCGCGTAGGTGGCAACCCCCTTGACGAGCTCGCGGTGAAACGAGGGAACGAAATGGTAGCCGCGCTCTTGCTCCATCTGCATCGCGATGCTGCGGCTCTCATCGAAATCTCTTCCGGCTTTTATCAGCTGGCCGCCGAACGCCTCCATGGCGGCGTTCTTCTCCGGTGAATTCCCCTGCGGAACCAGGATCACGCACGGAATGCCGCTGCGCGCAGCGGCAAACGCCACGGACTGACCGTGATTGCCGCGGGTGGCAGTGACTATCCCCTTCGGTTCGATGCCGGCGCGCCGCAGCGCATCGACGTAAACCAGCCCGCCGCGAATTTTGAACGATCCGGTCGGCGTGTGGTTTTCGTGTTTCACGATCACCTCGGCGCCGATCCGCTTGGCCAGCAACGGCCACGCATAAGCCGGCGTCGGCGGTACGACGGCGCGAATGGTCGCGGCCGCTGCGGCTAGCTCTTCGAGAGTAAAGAGCGGCATGACCTGTCCGTCCATTGAAAAAGCCTATTAATCGGAGAATACAACTCAATCGTGCATAAAAATGGCATTAACTTTTCTCGCGAATCCGAATCAATTCCGTATACATTGGCGGAAAATCCGCTCATTCTCTCTACGGTGGCCGGCGTCTGCCGGCGTCAAGCATCCCGGGGCGATCTTTCGCCGTGTTCTCAGCCGGCGGGTTGCCAAGGACAAGACAGGAGGAGGAAGCATCATGAAGAAACTCATCACTGCCGCAACCGTGTCGGCGTTCGCGCTCGCAATGGCTCCGGCCATCGTCGAGCAGGCACAGGCGGCACCTGCGAAAAGCCCGTACTGCAGCATGGCGCCGGCGTCGAGCAGCGCGTCGTGGGCCGAATTCTATGGCTGCTGGGGCAGTGCCCCAAGGGCGCAGCCAGCGCAATACAACCCACCGCAATACAGGCCCGCCCCAGCGCAGGTGGCTTACACCCAAACCGATTTTTGCAAATTGGCGCCAGCGACCACCAGCGCCTCCTGGGCAGAACATTACGGCTGCTGGGAGCCGCATCATCGCTAATGGCGCCCCACGGCGCTGATTGGCTTAAGCTGACTGCGAAATAGAAGGGGACGGCGTCAGGTCGCCCCCTTCGATTCGCCGCTGGGCATCAGGCGTCAACCTGATTTTCGCCCGGCGGCGGCGAAGCGCTCCGCTTCTTCGGCGGCGCGGAAGAGTGCCTTGGCCTTATTGATGCATTCCTGCTGTTCGAAGTCTGGATTGGAATCGGCAACGATGCCGGCGCCGGCCTGGACATACATGACGCCATCCTTGACCAAGGCCGTGCGCAGCACGATGCAGGTGTCCATTTCGTCGCCGGCGGAGAAATAGCCGACGCAGCCGGCGTAGAGCGAGCGCTTTTGCTTTT
>JASHVN010000232.1 GCA_030044555.1 Xanthobacteraceae bacterium
CGCACGCCGATCAAGTCCGACGTGCGCATCATCGCCGCCACCAACAAGGATTTGCGCCAGCTCATCCAGCAGGGATTATTCCGCGAGGATTTGTTCTTCCGTCTCAACGTCGTGCCCTTGCGGCTGCCGCCGCTGCGCGAGCGCACCGAAGACATTCCCGATCTCATTCGCCACTTCTTCACCCAGGTCGCCCGCGAAGGGCTGCCGCTCAAGCAGATCGATCAGGCCGCGCTCGACCGCCTCAAACGGCATCGTTGGCCCGGAAACGTGCGCGAACTGGAAAATCTGGCGCGGCGGCTCGCCGCGCTTTATCCACAGGAAACGATCACCGCAGCCGTGATCGATACCGAACTGTCGCAACCCGCGCTGGTTGCACCCGGAGAAGCCAGCCGCGCCGAGGACAATCTGTCGAGCGCGGTGGAGCGTTATCTTGCCCGCTATTTCTCCGCTTTCGAGGACGGCTTGCCGCCTCCCGGCCTTTACCACCGCATCCTGCGCGAGGTGGAGGGGCCGCTGCTCTCGGCCGCTCTGACGGCGACCCACGGCAATCAAATCCGTGCCGCCGATCTCCTTGGGCTCAATCGCAATACGCTGCGCAAGAAGATCCGCGATCTGGAGATCCAGATTTATCGGACCAATAGCGGCTGAGACCCTGCAACCAAAAAGACACTCTTACGGCTCTCGGCCGCGCCCCGGAAATGTCGCAATCGGGCAACATTGTTGTATAAAAGCCGCACTTGGGGGACGAATGGCCGGGCACCATTCGGCCTGCGCTTATCGACAAGACCCGCATTTTAGCATCCATGACGACTGTGACGACTGCCGATCAGGTCGCGTCCCTCGACCAGTCTGTGGCGTCGCCGATGCCGGTTGCTTCACGGTTGATCGGTGCCGTCGCGGTCGGCATCGCGCTGCTCTCCGCCACCGCCACTTTTCTGGTCCTTGCCGGACTGACGCCGATCCTGCCGGTCGACTCGGTGGTCAAGGGCTTGCTGCTCGGCAACGTGGTGACCGGGCTGCTATTGCTCGCCATCATCGGCCGGGAAGTCTGGGTGGTGGTGCAGGCGCGCCGACGCGGCCGCGCCGGCTCGCGGCTGCATGTGCAGATCGTCGGCCTGTTCGCGGTCATCGCCGCGGTTCCCGCCATCCTGGTGTCCGTGGTCGCGAGCACAACGCTTAATCGCGCCATCGATCGCTTTTTTTCGGCACGCACGCAGGAGATGATCCAGCAATCGCTGATCGTCGCCGACGCCTATGTGACCGATCATGCGCAAATCATCCGCGGCGAGATTTTGGCCATGGCCTATGATCTCGCCCGCGCCAAGCCCCTGTTCGATTCCAACCGCGATCAGTTCCGCCAGTTCCTGACGGCGCAGGCCAAAGGGCGAGGACTCTCTGCCGCCATCATTATCAAGCCCGATGGTTCGACCGTGGAACGCGCCGATGTTACCATGCCGAAGCCGGTCGTGCTGCCTTCGCCGCAACTGCTGAGCAGGATCACCGAAACCGAGCCGCAGGTCGCGCTCATTCCGCAGGGCGATCACGTCGCCGCCGCAGTCAAGCTGCACGGCTACGACAACATGTATCTCTATGTCGCGCAAATGCTCGACCCGACAGTCGTGCAGCAGCTTGAGGCGACCCGAGAGAGCATCAGCGAATATGCCGATCTGGAGACGCGCCGCCTCGGCATTCAGATCGCCTTCGCGCTCATGTTCACCATCATTGCGCTGATCGTGCTGCTCTCCGCGGCGTGGATCGGATTGGAGTTCGCCAACAGGCTGGTCGCTCCGATCCGCCGGCTGATCGGAGCCGCCAACGTCGTCTCCACCGGAAATCTGAACATCCAGGTGCCGGTGCATCATTCCGAAGGCGACCTCGCGCATCTCGGCGAGACCTTCAACAAGATGACGGCCGAGCTGCGCACGCAACATGAAGACATCGTGCGCGCCCGCGACTTGATCGACAGCCGCCGCCGCTTCACCGAAGCCGTGCTCGCAGGCGCCAGCGCCGGCGTCATCGGCGTCACTGCCGACGGCCACATCACCATTCTTAACCGCTCGGCGGAGCGGCTGATCGGACGGGCCGAGAGCGAGGCGCTGGGACAGCTGCTGCACGAAATCGCGCCCGAACTCGCCGATATCTTCGCTGCCGCCCGCAGCAGCAATCAGCGCCTGATCCAGCGCCAGGTCGCGGTCACCCGCGACGGCCAGGAGCGCAATTATTCGATCCGCGTCACCAGCGAGCAGGCCTCGGAGTCCGACCACGGCTACGTCATCACCATCGACGATATCACCGAACTTGTTCTCGCTCAGCGCTCTTCCGCCTGGGCCGATATCGCGCGGCGTATCGCCCATGAAATCAAGAACCCGCTCACGCCCATTCAGCTCTCGGCAGAGCGGCTGCGCCGCAAATACGGCAAACTGATCACCGAAGACACTGCCGTGTTTGAGCAATGCACGGATACGATCGTGCGCCAGGTCGACGACATCAAACGCATGGTCGACGAGTTCTCGCGCTTCGCGCGAATGCCGAAACCCGTCATCGCCGATGAAGATATCGCCGACACCGTGCGCCAAGTCGTTTTCCTCATGCGCGTAGCCCATCCCGATATCGAATTCGCGGTGGAGTTCGAGGCCGAAACGATGCCCGCGCGCTTCGATCGGCGGCTCATCTCCCAGGCGCTGACCAACATCATCAAAAATGCCGCCGAAGCGATCGGGGCGGTGCCGCCCGATGAACTCGGCCGCGGTCGCATCGCCGTGAATGCCAAGTGCGAAGGCAAGGAGGCGGTCATAGACGTGATCGATAACGGCATCGGCCTGCCCAAGGAAAACCGCGTGCGGCTGCTCGAGCCCTATGTCACCACCCGGGAGAAGGGCACCGGGCTTGGCCTCGCCATCGTCGGCCGCATTCTCGAGGAGCATGGCGGACGCATCGATTTGCGCGACGCTGCCGAGAAGATTCCCGGGGCCCGCGGGGCCTGGATGCAGTTGCGCTTCACCGCCGAGCGAGGGCCTGTCGCCACGCCGCCGACGCAAAGCCGTGAGCCGGTAAACTGACATGTCATCCGATATCCTCATCGTCGACGACGAAGCGGACATTCGCGAATTGGTGGCGGGCATCCTTCAGGACGAAGGCTATGCGACCCGCACGGCGCACGACAGCGATGACGCGCTCGCCTCGGTGGTGGCGCGCCGTCCCAATCTCGTGTTCCTCGACATATGGCTGCAGGGCAGCCGTCTGGACGGCCTGCAGCTGCTCGACTCGCTCAAGCTCGAGCATCCCGAATTGCCGGTGGTCATGATTTCCGGCCACGGCAACATCGAGACCGCGGTCTCCGCCATCAAGCGCGGCGCCTATGATTTCATCGAGAAGCCGTTCAAGGCCGACCGGCTGTTGCTCGTCGCCGAGCGGGCGTTGGAGAACTCGCGGCTAAAACGCGAGGTGAGGGAACTCAAGCAGTTCGCGCCGCTTCCGACCGTGATCGTCGGCCGTTCGCCCGCTGCCAACCAGTTGCGGCAGACGGTCGAGAAAATAGCGCCAACCAACAGCCGCGTGCTCATCGTCGGGCCTGCCGGCAGCGGCAAAGAACTCGCTGCGCGCACCATTCATGTCCATTCGGGGCGCGTCAACGCGCCGTTCGTGGTGATCAACGCTGCCGCCATTTCGCCGGAGCATATGGAGGTCGAGTTGTTCGGCGTTGAATCGAACAACGGTACGCAAAGCCGCAAAGTCGGCGCGCTCGAGGAGGCGCATGGCGGTACGCTGTTCATCGACGAAATTGCCGACATGCCGCGCGAGACGCAGAACAAGATCCTCCGCGTGCTCGTCGACCAGACCTTTCAGCGCGTCGGCGGCAGCACCAAGGTGACCGTCGACGTGCGCATCATCTCGTCGACCGGCCGCAATATCGAAGCTGAAATCGCCGTCGGTAAATTCCGCGAGGACCTGTTTCATCGTCTATCGGTCGTGCCGATCCGCGTGCCGTCACTGGCCGAGCGGCGCGAGGACATTCCCGAACTCGTCGAATATTTCATGGCGCAGATTTCGCACGCGACCGGCCTGCCGAAGCGCACGATCGGCGCCGACGCGCTGGCGGTATTGCAGTCTCACGACTGGCCGGGCAACGTCCGGCAATTGCGCAACAATGTCGAGCGGCTGATGATCCTCGCCGGTGGAGATCCGCAGGCCGTGATCACCGCCGCGATGCTGCCACAGGATGTCGGCTCGATGATCCCCAACATGCCCAACGGCAACGGCGGCGAGCACCTGATGAGCCTTGCCTTGCGCGAGGCGCGCGAGGTGTTCGAGCGCGAATATCTGCTGGCGCAGATCAACCGCTTCGGCGGCAATATCTCCCGCACCGCCGAGTTCGTCGGCATGGAGCGCTCGGCGCTGCATAGAAAGCTCAAGGCGCTGGGCATAGACTGACATCAGAAGTCAGAGGATCGAAA
>JASHVN010000233.1 GCA_030044555.1 Xanthobacteraceae bacterium
CCGCTTGATCACAAGCGCATCGAGGCACTTGCCGCCGTCGGGATCGCGGTCGTCAGCGTGCCGGACAACCGTTGGGGCCGCGTCGACATCAAGACCGTCGGGCTTCTCCCCAATGTGCTGGCGCGGCAGGCCGCGATCGACCAGGGCGCACGCGAAGCCTGGTTTATCGACAAAGCCGGTCTGGTGACCGAAGGCGCCTCCGCCAATGCCTGGATCGTTACCCAGGACGGCAAGCTTGTGACCCGGCATGCCGACCACGCCATTCTGCGCGGCATCACCCGGACGGTCGCACTCAACGTCGTCAAGGGGCAGGGGCTCAGCGTCGAGGAACGGCCGTTCTCTTTGGATGAAACCTATGCGGCGCGTGAGGCGTTTGTCACTTCGGCAACGCAGCTCGTGATGCCTGTGGTGCGCATTGACGGCCGCCCGATCGGGGACGGCAAACCGGGGCCCGTCGCCACCGCTCTGCGGCGGGAATACGGCCATTACGCTGAGGCCGGCTGAGGCGGCGTTTGGCCCGGCCCTGATTGTGCCCCGATTGCCGTTTTGTCGCCAACTTGGGCTTGCATCGGTCCTCGCCCCGTCTTCTAATGGGAGTCTTGGGGTCAGCCGGCTGTTGCCGGTTGTCGAGGGGAACAAAGTGGATGCGGCGGGTTGAGCGCAGCAAAGCCCGCGCTTGTAAATTGCAGCTTAAGGTGGGTTTCGCTGCGTTCGACCCGCCCTACTTATAGGAGTGATGTAGAGTCCAGGCGCTCTGCGCCGCAACCCACTCTGTCTAGGCGCATGGATTGCATGTCAATCAATGCACCGTACCAAGAAGCAAAGAAACGACCCGCGGGGCAGGGGCCCGCGTGGCAAAAACGGAAACAACGGCAATGGCAGCCGACCGCGCGCAAAATCTACAAGACACCTTCCTCAATCACGTCCGTAAGAACAAGATTCCGCTCACCATCTTTCTGGTGAATGGGGTCAAGCTGCAGGGCGTCGTGACCTGGTTCGATAATTTCTGCGTGCTGCTTCGCAGGGACGGGCATTCGCAGCTTGTCTACAAGCACGCCATCTCGACGATCATGCCCGGCCACCCTGTCCAGCTCTTTGAAGGCGCCGAGGAAGCGGTGCCTGCGGAAAAGGTCTGATTGGAGCCGCGACGCGATACCCGCGCTGACCGGTTGCCCCTCGCGGGGCCGCCGGGCTCGGCGACGGGACTCGCGTTAGTGATCGAGCCCGCGCTGCGGCGCGCGAGCCACGATGGCGCGCGCGCCGTCTCTGCCGAACGTACGCCGGCGGCGAAGCTGGACGAGGCAGTGGGGCTCGCGCGCGCCATCGATCTTCAGGTTGAGCAATCAGGAATCGTCATGCTCAACGCGCTGCGGCCGGCCACCTACCTCGGAAAGGGCAAGGTCGAGGAGATCGCCGGTCTGGTCAAAACCCATGAGGCCGGCGTCGTGGTCATGGACTGCGCGCTCTCGCCGGTGCAGCAGCGCAATCTGGAAAAGGCCTGGAACGCCAAAGTCATCGACCGCACGGGCTTGATTCTGGAAATCTTTGGCCGGCGCGCACGCACCCGCGAGGGCGCGCTTCAGGTCGAACACGCGCACTTGACCTATCAGAAAAGCAGGCTGGTGCGCTCCTGGACGCATCTTGAGCGGCAGCGCGGCGGTTTCGGGTTTCTCGGTGGCCCGGGCGAGACCCAGTTGGAGGCCGACCGCCGCATCATCGAGGAACGGCTCGCCAAGATCGAAAGTGAACTCGCCAAGGTCAAACGCACGCGGGCGCTGCACCGCGAGAGCCGCCGCCGCGTGCCTTATCCGATCGTGGCGCTTGTCGGCTACACCAACGCCGGCAAGTCGACGCTGTTCAACCGCATGACACGGGCGAGCGTGCTGTCCGCCGATATGCTGTTTGCGACGCTCGATCCCACTCTGCGCGCCGTCGATCTGCCGCATGGCGCCCGCGTGATTGTCTCCGACACCGTCGGCTTTATCTCCGACCTGCCGACCATGCTGGTCGCCGCATTCCGCGCCACGCTCGAGGAGGTCATCGAAGCCGACGTGATTCTGCACGTGCGCGACGTCTCGCACGAAGACGCCGAAGCGCAATTGGCAGACGTAGAGAAAATTCTGCGCCAGCTCGGCATCGATCCGCACGCAGATCAAAGGCGTGCGCTGATCGAGGTCTGGAACAAGATCGATCGACTCGATGCCGAGGAACGCGCGCGGCTTAAAAATCTCGCCGAACGCAAGCCGCCGGAGCAGCGCCCGGTGCTGGTTTCCGCGGTCACGGGGGAGGGGCTTGAGACGCTCGATGCCGCCATCGAGGCGCGGCTCTCGGCGGGCCGCGTGCTCATTGAGCTCGAAGTCGATCCGGCCGACGGCGCCGGCATGAGCTGGCTGCACCGGCATACCGAAGTGATCAACAAAACGCTCAATGAGCGCAACGGCCGCATCGCCATGACGGTGCGCACCGATGCCAATAAGGCAGCCGCAGTGCGAACGCGCTTTGCAAACAGCGGGCGGCAAGTGGCGAGTGGCGAATAGGGCCAGCCCATACGCTATTTGCGTTCGCTCGCTTTCGCTTCATTCCATAGCGCATCCATCTCGGCCAAAGTGGCGTTCTGCGGTGCTTTACCCTTGGCGGCGAGTGCGCGCTCGATGGCGGCAAAGCGACGCTCGAATTTCTGATTGGTCTGCCGCAGGATCGCTTCCGGGTCGGCGCGCAGATGACGCGCCAGATTGACCGCCGCGAACAACAGGTCACCGACTTCCGCTGCCGCGTCCGATGCACCGGTTTCGCCGGCATCGAGTTCGGCTTCAATCTCGTCGGCCTCCTCGCGGATCTTGCGCAAAACCGCGCGCGGATCATTCCAGTCGAAGCCGACCTTCCCGGCCTTCTGTTGCAGCTTCAATGCGCGGGTGAGGGCAGGGAGTGCCACCGGCACGCCCGCGAGTGCGCCTGCGTCCTTGTCGCTCCTGCCCCGGGCGGCCTTTTCCTCCGCCTTGATCCGCTCCCAAAGTCCCTCGACGGCATGCGGCGTGTGCGAACGCTCGTTGCCGAACACGTGCGGATGCCGGCGGATGAGCTTTTCGGTGATGGCCTGCACGACATCGCCGAAATCGAACGCGCGCTGTTCTTCGGCCATGCGAGCGTGAAACGCGACCTGCAGCAGTAAATCGCCCAGCTCTTCCCTGAGATCGGCGAGGTCGCCGCGGGCGATGGCATCGGCAACCTCGTAGGCCTCTTCCAACGTATAGGGTGCGATGGTGGAAAAGTTCTGCTCAAGATCCCAAGGGCATCCGGTCTTGGGCGTGCGCAACGCCGCCATGATGTCGATAAGGCGGCTGATATCGCGGGAAGGGGTCATGCAAAAGTCCTGGTGGGGTTCGCGCAAAACGTCGCGAACCCTACCAGAGCGGCAAATCGGCCGCGACCGCCGCGACTTTATTCACAAGCCGCAATTACTGATCGGCCTTATGAGTGCGGCTTGCTTCGAACAGGAACCAGGTGCGCCGTTCGGCCTCGTCGATCCAGTTCTCCAAAAGGCTGGTCGTGGCGACGTCCCCTTCCTTGTCGGCGATCTCATGCGCTTCGCGCATCGAGGACACCAACGCTTTGTTGTCGTTCATCAACTCGCGCAGCATATCGAGCGGCGCCACGAAATCCGCGTCATTGTCCTTGAGCGTCTGC
>JASHVN010000234.1 GCA_030044555.1 Xanthobacteraceae bacterium
GCGTGCCGGCGCCGAAATCTTGCCCTTTTCGCCGCTCGCCGACGAGCCGCCGCCGGACCATGCCGACGCATGCTGGCTGCCGGGCGGCTATCCGGAACTGTACGGTGAAGCCCTTGCCGCCGCGCGGCGTTTTTCAGAAGGGTTGCGTCGCTTTGCACAGACGCGCCCCGTGCACGGAGAGTGCGGCGGCTACATGGCTTTGGGCCAAAGCCTGGAAGACGCGGACGGGCGCACGCATGCGATGACCGGGTTGCTCGGCCATTCGACGAGCTTCGCCAAACGCAAGCTGCATCTCGGCTATCGGAGCGCGCGGCTTTTGTCTGATTCACCTCTTGGCCGCGCGGGCACGACGCTGCGCGGACATGAATTCCATTACGCATCGCTGCAAGCCGATGGCGGCGATGAGCCCTTTGCTGAGATCGCCGATGCCGAAGGCCGGCCGTTGGGAAAAACCGGCGGCCGGCGCGGCAAGGTCAGCGGCACGTTCTTTCATGCGATCGCGAGAGAGGGCTAATCGGTTGAAAGCAACCCAAAGCCGACATCCCCTCGAGTTCACTTGACGCTAACGCCGCTGGCTTTGATCGGGGCTGCCCATTTGGCGATTTCACTTTTGACGAAATTGCCGAGATATTGGGACTTTGCCTGGTCGTCGGAAACGATCTCGGCGCCGAGACCGGTGAGGCGCTCGCGCACTGCTGGCGTATGCATTGCCGCGAGCGCTGCGTCGTGCAGTGTCTGGACGATCGGTTGCGGGGTATTTTTCGGCAGGAAGATCGCGTTCCACGTATAGGCGACGAGATTAGCCGTACCCTGTTCGGCCGCGGTCGGCAGGTTGGGCAGCGCCGGCGAGCGCTTGGTGTCGAGAATGGCGAGGCCCTTGACGGCTCCGCCATCGATCGGTGGCTTGGCCGTCGTGATCACATCGCACATGTAATCGATGCGGCCAGACTCGAGGTCCTGTAACGCCGGCCCGGTGCCGCGATAGGGAACGTGAGTGACGTTGACCCCGATCGTATAGTTCAAGAGCACGCAGCCCAGATGCGTTGCCGAACCGGCGCCAGCCGAGCCGAATTGCATCTTGGCCTGGTTCTCCTTGGTGTAGGCGACGAATTCCTTGAAATTATTGGCCGGCAGGTCCTTGCGCGCTTCCAACACCAGCGGAACTTCGGCAACAAGAATAACTGGAGTGAAATCGGTGGCCGCATCGTAGAGCGGATGCTTGTAAAGCGTTTGGCCCTGGGCGTGGGTGCCGACTGTGCCCAGCACAAATTGGTAGCCGTCCGGCTTGGCGTTGGCGACGCGCGCCGCGCCGATCATTCCGCCCGCGCCGTCAATGTTCTCGACGATAACGTTTTGACCCAGCACCTGGCCTATGCGCGCCGCGATAATGCGGCCGAGCACATCGGTCGGGCCCCCGGCAGCAAATGGCACCACCATGGTCAGCGGGTGGTCCGGAAACGTGTCAGCGCGCACCGGTCCGCTGAACACAAACAGGACGGCAGCAAGCGCCGCAAGCAATTTTGTCTTCATGCCATTTCCTTCCGCTTTTCGTCTTATTGCGAGACGCGCGTCCGCAGTCAATGCAACCCCTGGCTCAGAGCAGAAGTTTTTACAAATTAAGAGCGCGCCATGTCGGTTCGTGGCACTTTAGCGCTGCAGCGACAGCGAGGCGGAGGAACAGCGATGGAAATGCGAACATTCGGTCGCACTGGAATGCAGCTTTCGGTGTTCGGCTTTGGTTGTGGAGCGGTCGGCGGGCTGATGGTGCGCGGCGATCCGCGCGACCAGGAGCGCACCATCGCGCGGGCGCTCTCCGTCGGCGTGAACTATTTCGACACCGCCGTGCAGTACGGCAACGGTGAATCAGAAAAGAATCTCGGCAGCGCCCTGCGCCGGCTCAAACCCGCCAACGTCGTCGTGGGCACCAAGGTCCGGCTGCAGGCTTCCGACTTTGGCTGCATCGCCGACGCCGTGGCGAAGTCACTCGAAGCGAGCTTGGCGCGACTTGGTCGCGATCGGGTCGATATTTTCCACCTGCACAATGCAATCACCGAGACTGGCGGCGGAAAAGCTTTAAGCGTCCGGCAGGTGCTCGGTGACGTGGTGCCGGCGTTCGATAAGCTCCGCCAGCAAGGCAAGACGCGTTACATTGGCCTGACTGCGGTCGGCGAGACCGCGGCGCTGCATCAGGTAATCGACACGAGAGCCTTCGACAGCGCGCAGGTAGTCTACAACATGCTCAATCCCTCGGCGGCGACGGGGCTGCCGGCGAATTATCCGGCGCAGGATTATGCAAACTTGCTCGACCATACCCAAGCGGCCGGCGTCGGGGTCATCGGTATCCGTGTGCTCGCGGGTGGTGCACTATCAGGATCGGCCGAACGTCATCCGATTGCGAGTCCGCCACCCGAACCGATCGGCTCGGCGATGAACTACGATGCCGACGTCGCGCGCGCGCGTCGCCTGTTGCCGTTGGTTGAGGACGGGTTCGCCGCGAGCTTGACCGAAGCCGCAACGCGGTTTGCGATCTCGCATCCGGCGATCGGCACCATTCTCGTAGGGATGGCGACGCCGCAACAATTCGAGGACGCGCTGACCGCGGTACAAAAAGGCCCGCTGCCGCCCGCCGCGATCGACCGGCTCACAGCTCTGCAGAAGGGATTTGCCGGCGAACCGCGGTGATGGCGATTTCCGGTCCTTAGACTGGATCGGACTCCGACTCTCGACTCTCCGCCGGTTCCGGCACGCTGCGCTATACGTGGTGAAGGAGCAATCTCGCCATGGCGGCCAATGGCACTTAGCCGACCTCGCGCAATGTTGGCTGTTTGGTCGCTTTCGGGAGCAAAGCCGACATCAGGCCGGATTTATGAGTACGCGCCCCAGCTCGGCCGCGCGCTTTTCGAGGACATTCCGGGGGCTTTAACCCAATCCGGTGGATTGCATTTGTTGCGCGAGCGAATTCGCCTGGGCCTGCGTCAATCCGATACCCGTCAACTGCTGCAATAGGCTCTGTTGCAAATCATCGGTTCCGCCGTTCGCGTTGAGATAAGAGGCGAGACCGTTGCCGAAGGTGCCGCCGGCCGGCGTTGCAAGTTGCGACGCCATCTGCGTCTCGCTCACTGTGCCCGTTCCGCTCGGGTCGAGTTGATCGAAGAGCGCGTTGGCCTCCTGCGCCGTGCCACCGCCGGCGATCACGCTCTGCTGCAGCTCCGACTGCGTCAGTTTCCCGCCGCTATTGCCGGACGCGACATTGAACAAGGTCGACTGATAAGGATCGCCGAGACTGACCTGACCAGCGGCCGCCTGCTTTGCTCCAAGCGTGATCAACGCATCCACGGCGGCATCGGCTTGCGTTTGGCCGGACCCGGGGGATGAGCCGGTGACCGACGTACCGGAGGCAGCCGCCTTTGTCGTCGCGGATTGCTGGGATTGAACCTGCAGAAGCTGCTGAAGAACAGCGGAGCTTAAGAGGCTCGAAGAAGAGGAGCCGCCGGAAGCCGGTTGAACGGCCGGTGCGACCGAGGAGGACGTTTCCGGCGCATCGCTGGGTGTGCCTGCCGCGCCGGTGCCGCCCGTAATGGAGACAAGGGGGAACAGCGACGTTTGCAATGCAGTGATCATTTCCAACGCTCCACAACGCACACGCATACTTTTAATGCAAACCACGTGCCGCGGTGTCGCGGTGAAAAGGCTTTTGTTCCTCTGCTTTAGCGTTTGCTGCCCGGCAATTTTTGCCGGGTTGGATGACGCAAGAGGGCAATGTCTTCCCGACTGCCGCCTAGCCCGCCGCTTTCGGCTGCTGCGCCGGATCGCTCTCTTTGTCGGAAACCCCGGCTTGCGCAAACGTCGCCATGCCGGTGTGGCAGGCGAGTGCCGCGCGCAGGATGTTAAGCGCCAGCGCCGCGCCGGAGGCTTCGCCGAGCCGCATGTCGAGATCGAGGATCGGTTTGAGGCGGAGTTCGTCGAGCAGCATGCGGTGCCCGGCTTCGGCGGACACATGACCGG
>JASHVN010000235.1 GCA_030044555.1 Xanthobacteraceae bacterium
GCCGAGACCGAGAAATGGGCCAAGGTGGTAAAGTTCGCTAACATCAAGGTCGAATGATCACCGCTGGCCCGGTGATCAGTGCTCAGGGGAAGCGCCATGAAGCTTTTTCGCAGAGATTTTCTGCGGCTGGCCGCCGCTGGTGCCGCGCTGCCGGCTCTGCGGCAGTCCGCGCGTGCGGAGACTTATCCGACCAAGCCTGTGCGCTTCATCGTTCCGGTTCCGCCAGCCGGCACCTTCGACATTGTCGGACGCCTGGTGGCCAATGCGCTGTCACAGCGTCTCGGCCAGCAGCTGGTCGTCGAGAACCGCGGCGGCGCCGGCACCAATCTCGGCACCGCAATGGTCGCCCACGCCGCCCCGGACGGCTATACGCTGCTGCTCGCGGGATCGCCCGGCGCGATCAACGCAACGCTCTATCATAATCTCGACTTCAGTTTCGCCCGCGACATCGCGCCCGTCGCCAGCATCGAACGCGCGCCGCTGATCATGGTGGTCAATCCGGCATTCCCGGCCAAGACCGTTCCGCAATTCATCAGCTACGAGAAAACCAATTCGGGCAAAATCAACATGGGCTCGGGCGGCATCGGTTCGACCGGGCACGTCGCCGGCGAGCTTTTCAACATGATGGCGGGGATCAAGATGGCGCACGTGCCCTATCGCGGCGAGGCGCCCGCGGTCATCGATCTGCTCGCGGGGCAGATTCAGGTCATATTTTCCACGCCCGGGTCGGTCATGTCCGCTGTCAAGTCGAGCACGTTGCGCGCCCTTGCCGTCACCAGCGCCACGCGCATGGATGTGCTGCCCGACGTGCCGGCGATAGCGGAATCGTTGCCCGGCTACGAAGCGGTGTCATGGTCCGGCATCGGCGCGCCGGCCCATACGCCGCCGGCAATTATCGATAAGCTCAATCGCGAAACCAACGCTGCGTTGGCCGACCCCAAGCTGCAGGGGCAGCTTGCCACCTTCGGCGCCAAGGTGATGACGGGCTCGCCGGACGATTTCGGTAAATTCATTGCTGCCGAAATCGACAAATGGGCGAAGGTGATCCATTTCGCGAATATCAAGGCCGACTGAAATTGGCCGGCTAAAAAACGTCAACGGAGGAACGCATGACATTGGCTCGCAGGCAAATCCTGGGCTTGGCCGCAGGCGCATCGGCCCTGCCCGCTTTGTCCCGTCTTGCCTGGGCGGATGCTTACCCGTCCCGGGCGGTGCGCATCGCCGTTGGCTTTCCTCCCGGCGCCGCAACCGACGTCGTCGGACGCCTGGTGGCGCAGTCGCTTTCAGAACGTTTCAATCAGCAATTCTTTGTCGACAATCGTCCCGGCGCCGGCAGCAATCTTGCCGCCGACGTGGTGGCCAAGGCCGCGCCGGACGGCTACACGCTGTTGGCCATGACCGTGACCAACACGGTCAACGAGACGCTCTATAAGAACCTCGACTTCGATTTCGTCCGCGATCTCACGCCGGTCGCCCGGACGATCCTGTCCGCCAATGTGCTGGTTGTTAATCTGTCGGTGCCGGCCAAAACCATCCCCGAGTTCATCGCTTACGCCAAAGCCAATCCAGGCAAGCTCAATTACGCCTCTTACGGCTTCGGCACCGCGCCCAATATGTCGGCCGAGCTGTTCAACATGATGGCCGGCACCAAGCTCGTGCACGTCCCCTATCATTCGAACTTCATGCCCGATCTGTTAAGCGGACAGGTGCAGCTGTCGTTTCTGCCGGTGCCGCTCATCATCGGCTTCATCCGCAGCGGCAAAGTACGCGCGCTCGGCGTGAGTGGCACGAAACCTTCAGACGCACTCCCCGGCGTGCCGCCCATCACGCAATTCGTGCCGGGTTACCAGGCGGATATCTGGCACGGCATCGCGGCGCCGAAGGCCACGCCGGCAGACATCGTCGACAAGCTCCACACCACCATCAACGGTATCCTCAGCGATCCAGCCATGAAACCAAAGTTCGAAAATCTCGGTGCCGAGCCGGCACCGATGGCAATTCCCGATCTCGACAAATTCGTCGCCGCCGAAGTCGACAAGTGGGCGAAAGTGATCAAATTCGCCAACATCAAGGTGGGATGATCCCGCCTATCGGTGAACACGCGCGCCGCAATTCGCCACGCGGACAACGAAGCGTCCGCAACGCCTGGAACCACAGGGAGAATATGAGATGCCCAACATCGACCGCAGATCCTTATCGCTGCTCGGCCTCGGTGCGATGGCCTCGCCGCTGCGCGCCTTCGCCCAAGGGACGTACCCGTCGCGTCCGATTCATGTCGCCGTCGGCTTCACCGCCGGAGCATCCTCCGACATTGTCGCGCGGATCTTTGCCAATGGTGCGGGTCAGATCCTCGGCCAGAACGTCGTGGTGGACAACAAGCCCGGCGCCGCCGGCAGCATCGCTGCGGGTTATGTCGCCCACGCCGCCAATGACGGGTACGAGTTGTTTGTCTGCCCATTGTCGACGCTGACCAACAAGATCGTTCATCCAGATGAACCGTTCGACCTGGTCAAGGATTTTACGCCGGTCGCGCTCCTCGCCACCGGGGCGATCGTGATGGTGGTCGATCCCAAGCTCGACGTGCACAGCGTTGCCGATTTCACCGCTCTCGCCAAATCGAAGCCCGGACAGGTTCTCTTCGGCTCGGTCGGGCCGGGCAGCCTGCCGGATCTGTGCGGCGAACTCTATGCGCTGCGCGCGGGCGTCAAACTCGTGCAGGTCCCCTACCCCGGCAGCCCGCAGGTGATCATCGATCTGATGGCCGGCCGGGTGGCCATGAACTTCGCCATCGCCTCCTCGGTCCTTGGCCAGATCGCGGCCGGACAGGTGCGGCCTCTGGCGATAGCCGCCGACAAGCGTTCGGACCTGCTGCCGAACGTGCCGACCATGGCCGAAGCCGGTATTCCCGACTTCAACACGCCGCTCTGGTTTGGTCTTGTTGCCCCCGTCGGCACGCCGCGGCCGGTCATCGACAAAATTGCCGCGGCGGCGCGGAAGGGAATGCATACGCCGGAGTCCGTGGCGCTGCTGCATAAGCAGGGATTCGTGCCGGAGGACATGGGACCGGACCAGTTCGGCACCTTCATCAAGAGCGAGATCGCCCGCTGGTCCGCGGTCGTGAAGGCGGCCGGCATCAAGACTTAGACTTTTCCTTTGAGCATGATCCCTCGGGTCAGCCCGAGGACATGCTTGTCCGAAAACCGGTTTCCACCCTCGGCGGCGTCCGCTTACGCCGGCTGTAAAGCGGCTTGCTCGCGCGTCACGTCGTTGACGAACAGCCACGTGCGGTCGACGAACGGCGGCGGCGAGGCTTTGCGGTTATTGGCGAACTGCTCGCGCGATTTCAGCGTCACCCAATCGGTGCGCGGCTTGCGTTCGGCCACATAGGCTTTCAGCGCCGTTTCGACATCCCCCGGATGGCGCGCGAGTGCGCGAGCGAGCACGTAGCCGTCTTCGATCGCCATGTTGGCGCCTTGGGCGAGTGTCGGCATGGTCGGGTGCGCAGCGTCGCCAAGGAGCGTGACGCGTCCGGCGCTCCATTGTGGCAGCGGATCGCGGTCGTAGATGCCCCATTTGAAGACGTGCTCGACGTGGCGGAACATGCCCAAGAGCGCCTCGTTCCAGCCCGCCTTGGCGGCGATCAGCTCTTCGCGGCTCGATGGCGCGGACCAGGATTCCTCGACCCATTGTTCGGTGACGTGGCCGCCGAAAATGTTGAGCCGGTCGCCGTCGACGCCGATGGGATAGCAGATGACGTGGCCGTTCGGTCCGATCCAGCCGAAATATTCGCCGTGATCGATGGCGACGTCGCCGCCCGGCCCCACGCGCGTCGGCACGCATTCCATCGGCACGATGCATCGCCACGCCATCATCTCAGTAAAGCGCGGACGGTCGGCGCCGAAATGCTGCGCGCGGATCGCCGAGCGGATGCCGTCGGCGCCGACGACGATATCGGCCTCGGCCTCGCTGCCGTCGGCAAAGCGCGCCACGGCGGTAGCGTTCTCAGTACCGGCGCCAACGCAATGGGCGCCGAGATGAAGCCGCGTGTCACCCGTAGACCGGCGCAGCAGATTATGCAGATCGGCGCGGTGCGCGGTCAGATACGGCGCACCGTACTTTTGCCGCGCCACCGCCTTGAGCGGCTGGCGAGAGCGCAGCCGCCCTTCATCCCAGGTGATCGACATGATGCTGAGCGGCTCGAAGGCGTTGCGCATGAGCTCGTCTTCAAGGCCGAGCGCGCGCAGCACTTTGACGCCGTTGGGACCGATCTGCAGCCCGGCGCCGGCCTCCTCGAGTTTGGTGGCCCGTTCGTAGATCGCGACCTCGAATCCGCGTTGACGCAAAGCGACGGCTGCGGCGAGCCCGCCGATTCCGGCGCCGACAATGGCGACGCGGAGCGAACGCTTTGCCGAACGCTTTGCCATGTCCTGGACCATGATTCCGCCTTCCGCAGAGACCTTATTGTCCCCTTGCCGATGGCAGAGCGCAACACCGGAGGGATGCCGCACCCGGTGCGCGGAAATAAAAAGAGCGCGCTTAGAGCGCCTCGACCGTCACGACGCCGGCCACGGTCTTGATGGCGCCGGCGATTTGCGGCGAGACCTTGAAACGGCCGGGGAGCTTCACCTCGACCTCGCTGCCGTTTTGCAGGAGCAGCACCATGCTCACTTCGCCCTCCGCTTGCTCGGAGGCGTTGCGCGAAGCGCCGTTCGCGGTCGGCTCAAGGCGCCGCGCCACGCCGGCGAGCGGCTCCTCGTCGCGCAGAAACACCCGCAGTCCCTTGTGCATCTTCGCTGCCGCGTCATCGAGCGGCTCGACCGTTTGGATGCGCGCGCGCACTTCCTCGGCCTGCACTTCCGCGGTGAGGAAGAGCAGCACGGCTTTTCCCGGCTCCAGCAGGTCGCGATACTGCGCCAGGCCCTCGGCGAACAGCACGGCTTCGTAATGGCCGCTCGGGTCGGATAGACCGATGATGCCCATTTTGGTGCCGTTGCGCGTGCGGCGCTCGGTGCGCGCCACCACAGTGCCGGCAACGCGACCAGCGCTGGCACCGGCCTTCACCGCGCGGGAAAATTCGGCCCAGGACTGTACCCGCAGCCGCTTGAGCGCCGCCGTATAGTCGTCAAGCGGATGACCGGAAAGGAAAAATCCGACGGCTTCGTATTCGCGCTGCAGCCGCTCGGCCGGCAGCCACGTTTCGACCGCCGGCAGCGCCAACGGCTCGGGCGAAGCCGGTCCGGCAAACAATTCGGATTGGCCGCGCGTAGCGTTTTCGTGGGTGCGCTGCGCGGTGGCGAGAAGCGCGTCGACCACCGCGAACACCCGCGCCCGGTTGGACTCGAAAGCATCGAACGCGCCGGCAGCCGCGAGACTCTCCAGCACACGCTTGTTGAGCGCCCGCGGGTTGATGCGCCGGGCGAAGTCGGCAAGGTTCGCGAACGGCTCCGCACTACGCGCCGCCACGATGCTCTCGACCGCCTGGCGGCCGACGCCCCGCAGCGCGGCCAGCGCATAGTGGATGGTGTTGCCGTCAACGTCGAATTCGACGCCTGAGCGATTGATCGAGGGCGGCTCGACCTTGATGCCCAGCCGCTCCGCCTCGGCGCGGAATTCGGCGAGCTTGTCGGTGTTGCCCATGGCCAGCGTCATCGAGGCGGCCAGGAATTCGACTGGGTAATTGGCCTTCAGGTAGGCGGTTTGATAGGTGAGCAGCGCATAGGGCGCCGAGTGCGACTTGTTGAAGCCGTAATCGGCGAACTTGGCGCAGGCCTCGAAAATCGCCTCGGCGTCTGCCTGACCGATGCCGCGCTCGACCGCGCCGGTGAGAAAGCGCTCGCGCTGTTTCTCCATTTCAGCGCGGATTTTCTTGCCCATGGCGCGGCGGAGAAGATCGGCTTCACCGAGCGAATAGCCGGCGAGATCCTGCGCGATCTTCATCACCTGTTCCTGGTAGGTGATGATGCCGAAGGTATCGACCAGGATCGGCTCGAGCTTGGGATGCAGGTAGTCGACTTGCTCATGCCCGAGCTTACGCGCGCAATAGGTCGGGATGTTCGCCATCGGGCCCGGACGGTAGAGCGCGACCAGCACCACCAGGTCCTCGAAACGGTCCGGGCGCATGTCGACCAGCGCCCGGCGCATCCCCGCGCTTTCCACCTGGAACACCCCGACCGTCTCGCCCCGGGCCAGCATCTCGTATGATTTCTTGTCGTCGAGCGGTATGCCCGAAAGATCGATCTCGATGCCGCGCCGCCGCACCAGCTTGACGGCACGATCGAGGATGGTGAGCGTGGTGAGGCCGAGGAAGTCGAATTTCACCAGGCCCGCGGGCTCGACCCATTTCATGTTGAACTGGGTGACCGGCATCAATGATTTCGGGTCGCGATAGAGCGGGACCAGTTCGGTCAGCGGCCGATCGCCGATGACAACACCGGCCGCATGGGTCGAGGCGTGACGGTGCAGGCCCTCAAGCTTCTGGGCAAACTGGAAGGCGCGTGCGATCACCGGATCGCGGTCGCGCTCGGCCTGCAGGCGCGGCTCGTCGTCGATCGCCCGCTTCAGCGAGATCGGGTGCGCCGGATTCTGCGGCACCAGCTTGCAGAGCTGATCAACCCGCCCATAGGGCATTTGCAGTACGCGGCCGACGTCGCGCAGCACCCCGCGCGCCTGCAACGTGCCGAAAGTGATGATTTGCGCGACGCAGTCGCGGCCATACCGTTCCTGCACGTAGCGCACGACCTCGTCGCGCCGCTCCTGGCAGAAATCGACGTCGAAGTCGGGCATCGATACCCGTTCGGGATTGAGGAAGCGCTCGAAGATGAGCCCGAATCGGATCGGATCGAGATCGGTGATGGTGAGCGCAAAGGCGACCAGCGAGCCGGCGCCGGAGCCGCGGCCGGGGCCGACGGGAATGCCTTGCGCCTTGGCCCATTGGATGAAATCGGCGACGATCAAGAAATATCCGGAATATTTCATCTTGACGATGACGCCGAGCTCATACTCGAGCCGCGCGCGATAATCTTCGTCGGTATGGCCATGCGCGAGCCCGTGGCGCTTGAGCCGGGCCGCGAGCCCGTTCTGCGCAGCACGGCGCAGTTCTTGCACCTCTTGCTCCTCGCCGGCGGCTTTTGCTTCGCGGCTCGTGGAAAAGCGCGGCAGGATCGGCGCCTTGGTGCGCGGACGGAACGCGCAACGCTGCGCGATCTCGACGCTTGCTGCCAGCGCTTCCGGCAAGTCGGCAAACAATTCCGCCATCTCGGCGCGGCTCTTGAAACCGTGCTCGGGACCAAGTTGCCGACGTTCGCTGTCGGCAACGAGCTTGCCTTCGGCGATGCACAGCAGCGCGTCATGGGCTTCATAATCTTCGCGCGTGGCGAAGAACGGCTCGTTAGCGGCGACGAGAGGAATGCCACGCGCATAGGCGATCTCGATCAGCGCCGGCTCGGCAATGCGCTCGGCCGGCATGCCATGACGCTGCAATTCGAGATAAAGGCGATCGCCGAAGAGCCCCTGCAGCTCCTGGCAGCGCGAGTCCGCCAGCGCGGTCTGGCCGCCGGCGATGGCAACGTCGAGCGGTCCGTTGGGCCCGCCGCTCAACGCAATCACTCCGTCCGTCTCGCCCTTCAGCCACTCAAGCTTGATATG
>JASHVN010000236.1 GCA_030044555.1 Xanthobacteraceae bacterium
CCACGCCAAGCCTGCGATAGAATGCGATAGACGCGCTGAGATCGCCGCACACGAGATTGATCTGGTCGAGAACTGGCTTGCTCATGAGCGCTCAGCCCCGATTGGGCTTGCCGATAAAGCCGCTGCCGTGGCCGGCCTCATGGGCGGCCCAGCCTCCGGCGACGCGGCCGCTGAACACCGAGGGACCCAGCATGGTGCCTTCGAGGCCGGCGCGGCCGTTGATGTGGCCGCCGGCCATGCCGCAAAGCTCGCCCGCCGCATAAAGTCCCGGGATCGGTTCGAAGTGCTTGTCGAGCACGCGGCATTGCAGGTCGGTCTTCACCCCGCCGAAATTCTTGCGCGCCAGCGGAAACATCTGCACGGCGTAAAAGGGCGGCGTATCGAACGGCTTTGATGATTTCAGCGGCTTGCCGAAATCCGGCTCCTTCTCCAGTCCCTGTGTGCAGGCCTTGTTGTAGCGCTCGAGCGTCCCGAGGAAGGCCGCGGCGTCGACGTCCATTTTCTTGGCAAGCTCCGCGAGCGTGTCGGCCTTGCGGATGAACGGCGAGGTGTTGAGGAGTTCGATCACCTTGTCGCGGGCGACCCTGTCGCCGTCGCGGTAGTAGGGGTCGGCGATCTCCATGTTCGCCGTCATCGGCGTATCCATGATCGCCCAGGCATGGCGCGGCGACTGCGCCATCAGCGCCGGTGACGCAGAGTTGCCGCCCGACATCGCTTCGTTGTGAAAGCGGCGGCCCTGTTGGTTGATCCAGATGTTGCCCGGCACGAGGCGAAACACGAGACCGCGCCGCTGCGCCGGGTCGCGGTAATCGGGCGTGGCATAAACGTAGAACCAGATATGGTCCAAGTGCGTGAGATAGCCGCCGGCCTGCCGCACCATCTTGTGGCCGGTTCCGGTGGAATTGCGTCCGGAGCCTTCAAGGATTCGTTCGTTGCCGAGCGTGGGGCTGGCCTGCAACACCATGTCGAGGCTCGAATTGAAGCCGCCGGTGGTCATCACCACGACCTTGCTGCGCACCGATACCGGCTCGCCGGTTTTGGTGTTGCGGCCCTCGAAGCCGGCGATGCGTCCGTTCTCGCGGGTGAGCGTGGTGATTTCGGTATCGGTAACGACCTCGCCGCCCTTTTGGCGGAAGCCGGCGATGAGGTGTGTCATCAGGCCGAGGCCGTTGCTCTCGGCCCGCGTCCAGCGCAGCACCGCGTTCCCTTCCTGGAATTTAAGGTCGACCCACTTGGCGCCGAGGTTTTCGGCCCAGAAATAGAGATCGTGCAGGCTGTGCTCGATGTAGTAGCGGGCCCACACCTCGTCGGCTGACGGACCGCCCCACGCGATCCAGTCGGAAAACGCCAGATCGGGTGTGTCGTGGACGCCGTGGCGCTTTTGCAGCGGCGAGCCGACGATCAGACAGCCGCCGCCGGAGATGATGGCGGCGCCGCCGGGCTCGGCGTCTTTCTCGAACGCGATGGCGCGCGCGCCCGCATCGCGGGCTTCAATGCCGGCCGCTATGCCCGCCCCCCCGCCGCCCACAATGGCGACGTCGGTCTCGTACTGTTTGAGGCTTGCCATTTCTGAACGCGGCTACTCCGCCGCCACCGCCACGTCGGCGATGTATTGCGAGATCCAGGCTTTCCGCCGCTTCACGTTGATCCGGTAGAGCGCCTCGAACTCACCCTCCGGGAACGAATGGGTCGATGGCCGTTTGATCAGCGCTTGCGCCCAGGCTCTCAGCCGCGGAAATTTTTCCATCGCGCCGAGCGGTCTGATCCGGTCGAGGAAATAATAGCGCTGCAGGAACGGCGCGTAGCCGGCATCGACCAGCGAATATTTGGCGCCGTTGAAGAACGGCCCCGCCGGGCTCTGCTTTTCCAGCGCCCGTTCGAGCTGCGCGAAGGCCGGCGCGATTTTCTCGGCCGCAGCCTTATAGGCGGCTTCGTCGGCCGCATAGGCGACGCCGGTTACCGAGCTGGAGAAGGTCGGCACATAGTCGGTCCAGGCGCGGTTAATGGCGCGCTGAACGGGATCTTCGGGATGGAGCCGCGGCGCGATCGTCTCGTCCAGATATTCGGCGATCGCGCTCGATTCGAACAGCGAGACGCTCTCATCGATGCGCAGCACCGGCACTTTCTTGTGCGGCGAGATGGCCAGGAACCAGTCGGGGCGATTGTCCGGCTCGATATGCCGGAATTCGAACGGCACGTTCTTTTCGCGCAGCACAATCGCTGCGCGCTGCACCCAAGGACAGGTTTTAAAGCTCACCAGAAGATACTTCGCCATCATTTCCTCGCCGTTTTCCTGGCCGTTTTCCTGGCCGTTTTCCTCGCCGGCTTTTTCGCGCCTCAACGCGAAAATCTATTGCAGTTTGGCCGTCAAGGTCCAGCACCAGGGAACCCCGCCGCTGCGCCGGCGTCACCCCCGCGTCGCAATTCGCCCCCCGCATCGTGCAGGGCAGGGTAGGGACCGGCGCTATTTCCGCCGTCGCTGGCTTTGACTATATTCCCCGCCAGCAATTGGATTCTGCGCTTTTATGGAGGACGCTATGGCGGTAGCCACCGCAACCAAGCCGGCACAAGGGACCCCCGATTCCAAGCACAACATCGAGGCGATGCGCCAAGCCTTCTATGACCGCATCGCCAAGAAGGACATGGCGCCTTTGTGGAAGGTGATGAAGTCGGTGGTCACCAAGGAGCCGGTGACCCGCGTCGCGCCGCACGTGTGGCACTTTGACGACGTGAAGTCGCTGGTCATGGAATCCGGCGGCCTCATTACGGCGGAAGAAGCCGAGCGGCGCGTGTTGATCCTGGAAAATCCGGCGATGCACGGCGAGTCAAAGGCCACCAATACGCTGTTTGCCGGTGTCCAGATGATCATGCCCGGCGAAGTCGCGCCGGCGCATCGCCATGCGTCTTCGGCCATCCGCTTTGTCCTTGATGGCAAGGGCGCCTATACGTCGGTTGACGGCGAGAAGTCGTTCATGTCGCCGGGTGACTTCGTCATTACCGCCAACTGGGCGCCGCATGATCATGGCAACACCTCCGACGTGCCGATGCTTTGGCTCGACGTCCTCGATTTTCCGGCCGTCAATTTCTACGAGGCGTCGTTCGCGGAACACTTCGACGCGCCGACCCAGTCGACCACGCGCGAGGACGGCGACTCGCTGAGCTTCTACGGCTCGGGCGTGCTGCCGGACGGCAGCTGGACCAAGAACTACACGCCGGTCATCAATTACACCTACGAACGCACCCGTCCGATCGTCGAACGCATGCTCAAGGCCGGCGACGTCGACAAGCGTCACGGCGCCCGCGTGCACTACGCCAATCCGGTCACCGGCGGCCCGGTGCTGCCGACGATGGGCGCATGGCTCGCGATGTTCCCCAAGGGTTTTAGCGGCGAGCCGTACCGCTCGACTGACGGCACCATCTTCGTCTGTGTCGAAGGGCAGGGCACGACGACGGTCGGCGACAAGGAACTCCACTGGGGTCCGAACGACGTCTTCGTCGTGCCGCCGTGGAAGCATTATGCGCACAAGGCGGCCGAGCAGTCGGTGCTGTTCTCCATCTCCGACCGTCCGGCGCAGAAGGCGCTGGGCATCTGGCGCGAGGGAAAATAACGGCGGCTGCGTAGCCCTGCGTTGAGCGTCTCCTTCACTCACGACGTTCCGCCGCAGCGCGTGGTTTTTGCACCCGGCGCTGTGGCGCAGATCGGCGAGGAGGCGGAGCGGCTTAAGCTTTCCCGTGCGCTCGTGGTGGCAACGCCTGGAAGCGGCGGTCGGCTTGGCAAGACAGTCGTCGAGCTTCTTGGCGTGCGTGCCGCCGCGCTGCATGCGCAGGCCGTCATTCACGTTCCAAAGTCGGTCGCCGAAGCCGGCCTCGCGGCAGCGCGCGCAGCGAACGCCGACGGTCTCGTCGCCGTAGGCGGCGGCTCCGCCATCGGGCTTGCGAAAATCATCGCGCGCGACACCGCGCTGCCGATCATCGCCGTGCCCACCACCTATTCGGGCTCGGAAGCGACCACGATTTTCGGCATCACCGATGGCGCGCGCAAGACCACCGGCCGCGACGTCAAAGTGCTGCCGCGCACCGTCATCTACGATCCAGATCTGACGCTCGGATTGCCGCCGGCGGTGAGCGCCGCAAGCGGCATGAACGCCATGGCACACTGCGTCGAAAGCTTTTGGGCCGACGGCCGCACCCCGATGTCGCTGGCGCTCGCGAGCGAAGCGATGCGCCGGTTTGCCAATCATCTGCCCGCCGTGGTGGCCGATGGCGCTGATCGCGACGCGCGCGGGGAGTGTCTGATCGCCGCCTGGCTCTCAGGCACGGTGCTGAGCGTCAGCAATGGGCTGCAGCATAAGCTCGCCCATGTGCTCGGCGGCCTCGGCCTGCCGCATGCCGAGGCGCATGCGATCATCCTGCCGCACGTCACGCGCTTTAACCTGCAAGCGGCGCCGGATGCAAAGACGCGCCTGGCAGAGGCTTTCGGCAGCGCCGATCCGGCGGACGCGCTCGCGAGTTTTCTGAAAAAATTTCCCATCCCGCAGCGGCTGCGCGACATCGGTTTCGATGCCGGCAAAGTCGACTTTGTCGCCGGCGAAATCGCCGCCCAAGCCATCAAGTCGCCGCGGCCGGTTTCGGCCGCCGACGTACGCGAGCTTCTGAACGAGGCGTATTGACATGCGTCATTGCGAGGAGCGGAGCGACGAAGCAATCCAGATCTGTGTGCACGGCTCCTGATTGCTTCGCGTAGCTTGTCATCGGACCGCGCGCGGATCCGTTGGCTCGCAATGACGAACGCCTAAAACCGCGCCCGGTATTCGGCCGGGGTGATGCCGACTTGCCGGGCGAAGGCGCGGCGTAAGCGATCTTCCTTGCCGAAGCCGCATTCGGCGGCGATGCGTTTGATCGGCGTATCGCTCTCCTCGAGGATGCGGCGCACTGCCTCGACGCGGATTTTCTCCACCATACGGGCCGGCGTCACACCTATCTTGGCGGCATAGACCCGCGCGAACGTGCGCGGGCTCATGCCGGCCTGATCGGCAAGCCGCTCCACCCGCAGATCGCCGGTCAAATGCTCGGCGATCCAGCCGTGCAGCGGAGCGAAGTGATTGGGCGCATTGCCGTCGGCGGCCGCCGCTTGCGCTTCGAGCGAGGCGGAAAACTGCGACTGTCCGCCGGGCCGGTTGAGAAACACCACGAGATTGCGCGCGACCTGCAAGGCGAGGCTGCGCCCAAGATCCTCCTCGACGAGCGCCAAGCTAAGATCGATGCCGGCGGTGACGCCCGCCGACGTCCAGATCCGGCCTTCGCGCACGTAAATCGGATTGCGGTCGACGTGAATGTCGGGGTAGCGCTCCTGCAAGCGGCTGCACGATTTCCAATGGGTCGTGGCGCGCCGCCCTTTGAGCAAACCGGTTTCGGCCAGCAGGAACGCACCGGTGCAGACCGACGCGATGCGGCGGGCAGTCGAGAATTGCTTGCGAATCCAGCTAATTGTCCAACGATCCTTCAGTGTCTCATGAACGCCGGGTCCGCCGGGTATGATCAGCGTATCGATATGCGCTGTGCCGACGGCGCGGCTAAGCGGCTCGGTCACGAGCGGCAGGCCGGCGGAACTGCAGAGGGCGCCGCCGCGGCGCGAGACAACGACGATGCGATAGGGCGGGGGCGCGGCGCCCTTGATCTCATTGGCGCTGGCGAAGGTCTGCACTGGCCCGGCCACGTCGAGCAATTGCACCCGATCGAACGCCAGAACCACGATCAGACGTTGGGGTTCCTTGGAGCGGCGCATTGCAAGCCTCCTGTGTTGGCGGGAGTGGCAGAAAATAACAGGTATAATGACATTGCTGCCACAGCGCCGCGCCGCTGACAATGGCTGTGTTCGCGGAGCAATGGCCATGCCGGTTTTCAGCAAGCCTCTGCCCAGCAGAGATGTCGTCGTTCTGGCCGCCGGGCAAGCGTTGACCAGCACTGTCGTCTCGCTGCTGACGTCGGTGTCGAGCTTGTCGGGTGCCTATCTGGCGCCGGAGCGCGCGCTGAGCACGCTGCCGGTCACCGCCACCGTCCTCGGCACGCTGATCATGATCTATCCGGCATCGGCGCTGATGGGGCGGCTCGGCCGTCGCGGCGGCTTCATGTTCAAGGCCGGTGTCGGAGTCCTCGGCGGAATTGTCTGCGCGCTGGCGCTGGTGTGGGCGAGTTTTGCCGTGCTGATCGCCGGCACGTTTTTGCTCGGGATCTTCAGCGCCTTTGGCCAATATTATCGCTTTGCCGCCATCGATGCGGCGGCGAGCCCGCAGCAGCGCACCAATGCGGTTGCCATCGTGACCGGCGGCGGGGTGGTTGGCGGCGTGGCCGGACCGTTTCTCGGCGGTCATTTCGGCGGTGCCGTGATGTCAGTGCCGTATGTCGGCGCGTTCGTTGCGCTCACTCTGGTTTGCGTCGCGCTCGCCGCGTCGCAGTCCCTGCTCTCAGCCGATCTCGGCCGTGACGCCGGCAGCCGCGCGGCGATCTCCCCTGCGCCGAACTTCACGCTCAACGGCGATTTCCTCAAAGCCAGCGCTATCTGCGCCATCGGCTTTGCGGTCATGACGCTGACCATGAACGCGGCGCCGCTGTCGCTGCAGCTGTGCGGTTATTCGCTGCCGGTATCCGCGACCGTGCTGCAGGTCCATTTCGTGCTGATGTATTTGCCGTCGCTGTTCAATCCGACGCTGGTCGCGATGTTCGGATTGCGCGGGCTGGTGACGCTCGGCGTCGCCGCCAGCGGGATCGGTTGCCTGCTCACGCTCTTGCCGGAGCAGACGCTGGGCGTTTATGTGCTCGAGCTCGGCTTTTCCGGGCTGGGATGGAATTTCATCTTCAACGGCGGGACGCTGTTGCTTGCCGACACTTATGCACCATCGAACAAGACGAGGGCGCAGGGATTGAATTCGCTCTTCGTCTACAGTGCCAATCTTGCCGCCTCGTTCTCGGCTGGCGCGCTGTTCGCATCCTATGGCTGGTCTTTGGTGAACCTCGTCTGCGTCCCGCTGCTCGCGCTTGCGCTTGTTGCGCTGCGGCCGCGGAAGATCGCGAAAGTGGCGCTTTCCTCCGATGCCATCGAAGGAAGGTGACGATGCTCGAACTGCGCCCGAGTTGCGAATGCTGCGATAAAGATTTGCCGCCCGCGGCAACCGACGCGATGATCTGCAGCTTCGAATGCACGTTCTGCCGCGATTGCGTCGATACCAGGCTTAACGGCGTCTGCCCGAATTGCGGCGGCAATTTCACGCCGCGGCCGATCCGGCCGA
>JASHVN010000237.1 GCA_030044555.1 Xanthobacteraceae bacterium
AGAGCTGATCCTCCAGCACGGCAAAGCGGCCGACGTGATGCACCAGACCCTGCTCGTAGAGCGCGGAGACCGGCTCGGCGCGCAACACCTTGCCGCGCGAGGCGGACACCCCACGCACCCGTGCACCCGAATCGGCGGCGCGAATGACGAAACGCACCATTTCGCCGCCGAAATTGTCCTCGGCGACGATCCGGTCGGCGTCGAACTCGCGATAGGCCTGCACTGCGGCGCGGCCCCACACGGCCGGCGCATCGCGCAGCGAGCGGTCGGCGAGCACGTAGGCATGGCCGTCATCGCCTTTGGCGGCGACGATGATGCCGATCTCGTCGGCACGCTCGTCGTCATAGCTGGCGGCGCCCGACGGATCGACCGCAACAACAACGCGGCGACGGCGCCCGACTGCAAGCTCGGTCACCCGCGCCCGCGCGATGATGTCGTAGCTGAACAGCGCGCCGTCGAGATCGTCGATATAAACGCCTTCGAAGAAGCGCTTGCGCTGCCGCTCCGGCAGCGCTTCCAGGCTTTTCAGATAATCAGCCGACAGGTTCGCGGCGTTGTCGCCCGGATTGAGGAACAGCCGCGCATATTCGCCGGGATTGTCGAGCGGCAGGCGCGAAATCGGATCGCGCTTGTCGCCGAATAGGACGTTACTCCAATGGCCCTTGCTGGTCGGGTTGAGGTCGTAAAAGGCGGCTTGCTTTAGATCCTTGCTCACCTGCGCCAGCCGCGTGAGCGCAACGAGCACGGACGAATACGGGATCTGCGAGCACTCGTTGAGAAAGATGGTGGCGTATTCCTTGCCGAGAATCTTCTCCACGCGCGCGTCGTCATCGAGGCCGGCGATCCAGATCTCCGACTCGTTTTCCAGACTGAAATAACCTTCGGTGCGATGGCGCCGCAGCGGATCGTTGGGAAACCAGAGGCGGAACACCTTCGGCAGCGTATCGAGCGCGATCGAGGCGCGCGCCGCGTTGGCGTGCAGCCGCAGGATAGCGTGGCGCGATCCTCCGGCATGCAGCGCGCGCAGCGCGATTTCATGCACCAGCAGCGTGGTCTTGCCGGACCGCGAGCCGCCCACCAGGAGCGTGTGTCGCTGTCCCGCGCGGAGAAGGTCTTGCGCCTCCTGCTGCTTGTCAGTGGGTATGAACCTGGATGATACGGACTGCTGAGACGGACGGGTCTCGTTGCCCATTCTTGGTCGTTCGTTTCTGGTCGTTCGTTCTGTTGTTCGGCGGTTCACGCTCCGCGGCCGCGGCAAGCCTTGCTGCCAAGTCGACGAAAAATTCGCGCCGGCCGCTTCAGGCGATCGCAATATTCACGGCGCGCAGGCCGCGGCTGGTCCGCTCGATGTCGAAGCGCAGTGCCAGGCCTTCATACAGAAGGCCGATCTCGGCCGGCACATCGGTGCGATGGACGAACACGTCGCCTGAGCCGTCATCACGGGTGACGAATCCGTAGCCCTTGGTCTCGTTGAAAAATTTGACTTTCCCGGGAACTTGCACGGTCTGCCTTTCATTGCTTGTCGGAACGTTGGCGCCATCGCGGCGCAAACGTCACCGCGTCGACGCCAAAACGCTTGCGTCTTGGCGTCGCGAACGGTCTTTTGCGGAATGTTTAGGGAGTGGGGTGCGACGGGCGCAGTTCTGCAAGGCCCGTGTGCGCGCGAGTCAATGCCGCAAAAAGCAAGCACCTGTCAAGCAAACAAACGCGAATTCTTTGCTCGTTTGACTGCATCATGTTGAAGTCGCTTGCGAAAAATTTTTGTTTGGTGGTTTCCGGAAAACCGCGTCGCGGGGCGGTGAGCACGACGTCACTTAAGATGATTCGCAAATGATCCTCAGATCTGGCGCAGCGCAGACGCGATCTGACGCACCAATTTCTCGCGGTATTGGCGCATCCACTCGTCATAACGCAGCACGCGCTCGCCGCGCCCGCTCGTTTGCAGCCGATAATCACGATAGGCTTTGTTGACAGACTTCAGGCCGCCGCAGGCGTGTTGCTGCTGCAGTTCGGCATCGACCCGCGCGGCGATCTTCATGGCCTCGTCGGCGATATCCCGCTCGGAATAAAGCGCGATGCCGAGCCTCTTCGCCGCAGCCAACACGACGGCTTGCGCGCGCGCAGCGGCCGCCGACCCGTCGTCGTTTGATTCGCGGCGCAGCATTCGGGCGGCCGACGCAGCGATGCGCGCGGCATCATCGGCGCGCCGGCACCACCAGCACGCTTGCAGGTTTTCCGCGGCGGCCAATGCAGCATCCTCGCCGGGCTGCTGCGGCGCGATGATTCGCGCCCCCTCCCCGTCGCCTTGCACCGCAATTGCGGCAAGGGCCAACCCTTCGCGATAGGCCGCGGCGAAGCCGCGGCGCTCATCGGGTTTCTTGCGCATGAGCCGCTAGATTTTTCCTTTGAGCATGATCTTTTGCGAAAACCGGTTTCCACTTTTCGGGATCACGCTCTAGCGGACCGGCACGCGGCGGCGAATGAGTTCGCGCTCGATGATGCGCAAGCCGTGCAGCCTGCGAGCGTTGAAGGTGCGCCGCGTCAGCTTGATTCGCTTTAAGCCTCTGGCGACATCGGCATCGACTGCCGCCCACAGCGCCCCGAGATTCACGGCGCGCGCGAGGTTATGGTACTCGGCGCCTGAAAGAAAAGCCGTCGGCCAATGCAGCGCCTCCTCCATGCGCGCCACCTCGGCCGGCGTCGG
>JASHVN010000238.1 GCA_030044555.1 Xanthobacteraceae bacterium
GGTATCGCCGTGATCGTGCGGTCGTTCAGGCCGGAGAACAGCGGATCGGTCGTCGTTGCGGTTTGCTGGTTCATTGCGTCCTCACATCGCGTAACTGGGAACGGACTCTCTGAGGAGCTTGCGGGTGAGCTCCACGCCCTCGCGGGCCACATCATAGGGCGAGCGCGCCCAGGTCTCCGGATTAGGAGCTTCGTAGCTGAGATAGCCCGTGTATTTCTTTTCCGCCAAAAGCCCGAGTATCTCGCGCCACTTGACGACGCCCTTGCCGGGCGGCAGCCGATCCGTCGGCCGCGCCACGCCGGTCGCCGGATGAGGCGACAGATCGCTGTACTGAAAGCAGAAGATTTGCTCGGCCGGCACGCTTTCGAAGCCGCGCCCCCCGGCGCCGCTGCGGGTGAAATGATAGGCGTCAATCAGATAACCGCAATTGCCCTTGTTGGCACCGGTGATCAGCTCGGTCAGCACCGCGAGCTTGTTGAGGACGGGGTGTTGCGAATTAAATTCGATGGCGAGCTTCAGTCCATATTCGCCGGCGATGTCGCCGGCGCGCTTGAGATACGCGATCGCATCGCGGATCGATCCCTGGAGCGGCCCCGGCGCGCTCATCAGCATCTTGCAGTCGAGCGCCACCGCGTTCTCACACGACTCGCGAAACACCTTGAACAGCCGCTCGCTCTCATCGCCGGTCGCGAACAGCCAGCCATATTCGACGCCGAGGACGCCTACCGGGATGCCGCTTTTCCTGATCAGATCGAGCACCTGCGCGTTGTTCATGCCGGCGTCGAAGCAGCGCGTAAAATCTGTTCGGCGCAATTCGACCGCGTCGAAGCCGCCGACCCGCGCGGTGTCGAGCGCGGTCGCCAGCGGCGTCGTATCGATCGTCCACATATGCAGCGCCAAACGTCCGAACTTTTCCGTCATGCCTCATGGTCCTTGTTGCAATGATACGTCGCCAAACGGTTCGCTGATTGAGAAAGCCTAGACCTTGATCCAATTCGATTGAATCGGATCAAGGTCTGGATTTTTCCTTTGCGCATGATCCCTCGGGTCGAGCCCGAGGGCATGCTTATCCGAAAACCGGTATCCACTTTTCGGGATCATGCTCTAATCCAGCCGCACCGACTGCCCGGTCGCCGCGGCGCGTTCGATTGCGTAGGTGGTCTTCAGGTTGAGCATGGCCTGCTCCGGCGTCGCATGAATGCTCGGCCGGCCGGTGGCAAGAAAATCGAGCCAGGCGCGGGTTTCGTTGCCGAGCGGCCCCCAGAAGTCGCCGACGGCCCAGTCGCCGGCGCTGTTGCTGCCGAGAAACGCCATGTCGACGGCGTGGCCGGGCACATAAGGATGCGGAATACCTTTTTCGGAAAAGAGCAGATGCTCCATGTGATCGTCGTCGATGATCATGGTGCCGTCGCTGCCCAATAGCTCAACGCGATCCGATTGTCCCTGCGTCGGATAGCGCGCCGGCAGCGCGTAGCCGATGCCGAAATTGATAACGGCGCCGTCCGCAAAGGTGACCAGCGCCCAGGTCACGTCGTGGGCACTATAGCCGGCGTCGCGAAACACGCCGGACTGGCCGCGCGCCACCACTTCGACCGGCTTGTTGCCTTCGAGCAACCAGCAGATCAGATCGACGTAGTAAGTGAGCACGTCGACCACCGGCGTCGCGTGCGGATCTCGCTTGAGGATGGCGAAGGTTTGGGCGCGCGAATTGTAGACCCGGGCAAGGCCGCCGCTCACCTTGCCGAGACGGCCGTGCAGCATCTGCTCCTTGGCGCGCAGAAAGCACTCCTTGAAGCGCCGGCTATAGCCGACACGCAGCGTGCCGCCGGTCGCCTGCAGCGTCTTGAGAATGGCTTCGGCGTCGTTAAGCGACAGCGCCAACGGCTTTTCCACCAGAACCGGCTTGCCCAATTCGAGCGCCTTGCATACCGGCGCGGCGTGCTCGCCCTCGGGCGTGGAGACGAACACGGCGTTCACCTGCGGGTGCGCAATCACGTCATCATTGTCGGCGGAATAAAAATCGGCGCCGGCCAATGCGGCGAGCGTCTTCGCATTCGCCATGTCCTTGTCGGAAACGGCAAGGAAGCGCACAGCCGGATGCTTGGCGGCAAGGCGCGCGCGGAGCGTGCCGATGCGGCCCGAGCCGACGACAGCGATGCCGAGCTCCCTTGACTTCACGTCTTCCTCCCTGCCGTTATGTTACCCTTCCCGGCGATGGAAAGCAGGAGAATTTACATGAGCGCACGCGCTCTCGAATTCGTCGAGACGTGGGTTTCCGAGAAGATTGAACAGGAAGGCGTCCCCGAGCAGGGAGCAGAATCACCAGCAAAGGAATGGGCGGCCGAGTGTCGTGAGGCGGCACTTGAGGATGGCATCCCGTCGGGCGAGATCGACGAGGCGTTCGACGACCTGACTGAATTCATTGATGGCGAGATCGAAGAAGCCAGAGAGAGGGATGAGGATGAGGATGAGGATGAGGACGAGGACGAGGACGAATCCTACGAGGACGAGGAGGAAGAAGAAAAATAAATGCCAACATCTCGACTCGCTTAGAGCGTCGTTGCTGGATCGTCATTGCTAGATCGTCATTGCTAAATCGTCATGGCCGGACTTGTTCCGGCCATCTACGTCTTTGATCCGAATTGGCTTTTAAGACGTGGACGCCCGCGGGGGCCCCATCAAGCGCGGGCATGACGAATGGGCCCGGTATGAACGTATCTATGCGACTCTCCTCGCATTGGTTTCCTGTTGACGGCGGCGCAAATGCTGCTCGTCCACGTCGATGCCGAGCCCGGGGCGATCGGGCACGAGGACGTGACCGCCATCCATGCGCAAAGGCTCCGGTGCCACGTCCTCGGCAAGACCCTGGCTGGTCAAGGTCAGGCCCCAGGCCAGTGCCGGCACGGTCGCGGCAAGATGCAGCGCCGCCGCGCAGCCGACGCTCGACTCGCCGGTCTTGCACGAAATATTGACCTTCATGCCGAGCCGGTCGCAGAGCCGGCAGGCCTCGGCCATGGCAGCGAGACCGCCGAGCTTAATCGCCTTGAGGCTTACGCCCGCCACCCTATGGGCGTGATGGCGCTCGATGTCGGGGAGCGAATGGATGCCTTCGTCGGCACCGATCGGGACGGGACCCGCCGCGGCGACGCGCGCCATGCCTGCAAGATCGTGCGCGTGCACCGGCTGCTCGAAGAAGTCGAGACCGCAATCGCCGAGCGCCGTGACGTAGCGAACAGCCTCCTCGACGCCAAATCCCTGATTGGCGTCGGCGGAGACCAGACATTCCTCGCCGCGCGCCTTGAGCATCCGGCAGATCGCCCGCGTGCGTGCCGCATCCGCTTCGGCCGGCGCAATGCCGACTTTGATTTTGAAGGCGCGATAGCCGGCGGACCAGCGGGCTTCCGCTTCGCGCAGATCGGCGGCTTCGTCCGTGGAGCCAATGACCGCGAGCAGCGGAATGCGGTCACGCCGCTTGGCGCCGAAGAACGCGTAAAGCGGCTGCCCCATCGCGCGGGCGACCAGATCGTGCAGGGCAATCTCGATGGCGGCTTTTGCTCCGGTATTGCCATACATCGCCGCGTCCATGGCTGCGGATATGTTGGCGAAATCGTCAGCCGCGCGCCCGAGCAGTGCCGGCCTCATATGCGCTACGGCCGCCATCATGCTGGCAATCGTCTCTCCGGTCATGGTCGGCGCCGAGGCCGCCTCGCCCCAGCCCACGATCCCCTGGTCAGCTTCAATGCGCACCAGCACATTATCGGCCTGCGCGACCGTCTCGCCGGCCATGGTCACCGGCTTTTTCATCGGCAGGCTCACCGCGATAGGCTCGATCGATTTGATTTTCACGTTGCTCTCGTTTATCCGCCGCGGCGTGCTTTCAGCCGCACTGGCGTCATGGTGTATGAATAGACCCTCCGAATCAGGACACTAGGTGAATTTGCCAGTGCGAAGGGTGCTTATCCCGGTTTCGATCCGGGTTTGCCCGTCCTATGTTTCCTGCAGCGCCATTTTACGGAGTTCCGCCGATGCGGGCAAAACTTGTAATGGGTTTCGCAGCGCTTCTATCGCTCCTGGCCGGCGGCCATGCGATCGCTGCCGACCAGTCACCGGTCGGACTTTGGCAGGCCGTCGATCCGGATACCAAGCAACCCACAGGATGGTTCGCGGTCACCGAGCAAAACGGCGTCTATGACGGCGCGCTGGTCAAAATGTTTCTGCGGCCCGGCGAAGACCCCAACGAGCTCTGCGACAAGTGCAGAGACGATCGCCACGATCAGCCCTGGCTGGGGCTGCAGATCATTCGCGGCATGAAGCCCGACAGCGACGACGACAACAAATACACCGGCGGAACGATTCTCGATCCACGCGACGGCCACGTCTACGATGCGATGATGACGTTGACGCCCGATGGCCAGACGCTCGTCGTACGCGGCTATCTCGGCTTTTCGCTGTTGGGACGCAACGAATATTGGACGCGCTTGCCGGACTCCGACTACAGCACGCTCGATCCCGCGATCAGAAGCGCGGTCGACCCATCAGCCCAATCGAATCCGGCCGGCAGTCAGCCGCGGCAGCGAAATTCGCCCGCGCACAGCGAATAACAGCGCATGATCCCGAAAGGCTTGCCCTCGGACTTGATCCGAAGGTGCAACCCGGTTTTCGGACAAGCATGCCCTCGGGCTTGACCCGAGGGATCATGCTCAAAGGAAAAACCTAGGCCTTGATCCGACTCAATCGAATTGGATCAAGGTCCAGGGCGCGTCAAAAGTCCTTTTCCTGCTCGCGCGGCTTGCCCATGAGCACGGGCTGAAACAGCGCCGCGGCGGCCATTGTGGTCAGCAGCGAGATCGCCAGCAGCTTGCCCATGCTCGACGTTCCCGGGTGGCTGGAAAACCAAAGGCTGCCGAAGGCGGTCGCCGTGGTTAGCGCGCTGAAGGTCACCGCGCGCGTGAGCACCGATTGCAAGAGATTGGTCTGCCCCTCGCGCCAGGCCATGATGTAATAGATCTTGAACGCGACGCCGACGCCGAGCAGCAACGGCAGCGCGATGATATTGGCGAAGTTCAGCGGCAGGCCGACCAGCACGCAAATTTCAAGGGTGACGACGCCGGCCAAGAGCAGCGGCACCAGCGTCAGCAACACGTCGACGATGCGCCGCAGCGTGATCCACAAGAGAACCGCGATGGATAACAGCGCGCAGGCACCGGCCTCGATAAAGGCGGTCACCACCGTGTTGCGGGCTTGCAGGATGGAGATCGGCCCTTCGGACGCGTCCGGCGCCACGGCCTGAACGGCAGCGGCAAATCGTTCCTGCACTTCGTTGTTGTTGGCGTCGCCTTTGGGCGCGACATCCACGCGCGCCTGCCCGTCGACAGTCACCCATTCCTGCGTGACCTCAGGCGGAAGGTCGCCGCGGGTTATCAGATGCGCCTTGAACAGGTCGCGGAGCTGGGCGAGCGCGGTTCGCAACGGCTGCACGAACGCCACTTCGGCGCGCTTGCGCGTGGCGGGATCGGCCTTGGCGAGCGCCGTCATGGCGGCGGCGAGGCGGTGCGCCGCGTCGGCTCCCGGCCCCTTGGCGCTGCCGGTCACCGTGTTGATCGCGTTGACCGTGGAATTGAGCATGCTGACATTCTGCGCGTCGGTGGGCGGCGCCGCTTCGTGCGCAGGATTGAGCACCGGATCGAGCGTCTTTGCCGCGTTGCGGATCAGCACAAGCTTGTCCGGCTGATGATCGGGAATGAAGGTGGAGAGCGTGGTTACGCGGGCGACCTCGGGCAGCGCGCGCAGCTTGACGGCGAGCTGGTCGGCCGCGGCCAGCGTGGGCGCCAGCACCTGGATGTCGTTGGCGCCGCTATTGGGATCGTTCTTCAGCGCCAGATAGGTGGCGACCGATTCCACCTTGGGGCTGCGCAGATTCATCGGATTGAAATCGAAGTGCAGCCAGTAAAGCAGCGGCAATCCGGCAACCACGATCGCCGCCGTGCCGATCAGGATTGGCATGCGATTGCGCTCGAGAAAGCGATCGACCGGCGCCAGCACCTTATAGCCCAGCGGCTGCGGCTCGCGCGGCGGGCTCAGCCGGCTGAGCAGCGCCGGCAACAGCGTCACGCTGGTGGCGAACGCGATCAGCATGCCGACGCCGGCGATCAGTCCGAGTTCGGAGACACCCTTGTAGGCTGTGGGCAGAAACGACAGAAAACCGGCGGCTGTCGCCAGCGCGGCGAGCGTAAGCGGCGCGCCCGCGCGCCTGCCGGCCTGGAGCAGCGCCCCGTACAGGTCATCGACGTCGTGGCGCTCGGCGCGATAGCGGACGCTGAATTGGATGCCGAAATCGACTCCGAGCCCGACAAAAAGCACGGCGAAATAGACCGATATCAGATTGAGCGTGCCGACCATGAGGAGGCCGACGGCCGCGGTGATGGAAAGACCGACCACGAGATTGACGAAGACGGCAAAAATGATGCGCCACCAGCGCAGCGCCATCCAGAGAATGAACAGCACCACGGCGATCGTGACCGTGGCGTTGATCCCCGCATTCTCCTTGATGGTGGCGAACTCTTCGTCTTCGAGCGGCACCGGGCCGGTCAGCCGCAGCCGGGCGTGATATTTGCCGGCGAAATCGAGATCCGTGGCGGCCTGGCGGATGGCGTTGCTGGCCTTCTGCCCGGGCTCGAGCGCCGAGAAATCGAGCACAGCGCGGATGGTGAGAAAGCGCATCAGGTCGTCGGGCTTGGACCGGCTGCCCTGCACCAGTTCGCGCCAGGAAAAACTCGCATTTTGTCCGGCATTGACCTTCTCGATCGTCTCGGCGGCGAGCGTCATCGGCCATGCCATGCCGTCAAGCGAGATGCGGCCGCCCTGCACGCCGAGCAGTCCGAACTGCAGCGCCTGCAGATTGCCACGCAGGCTCGGATCACCCGCCAGCACCTGAATGAGACGGGTCGCCTGCGTCAG
>JASHVN010000239.1 GCA_030044555.1 Xanthobacteraceae bacterium
GGCGCGCCGATGCTCGCCGTGTGCGAGAGCACCGGACCCGCGCCCTTTCTCGGCGTCGGCGTGCCCTGGGATTCGCCGGTCAAGAAACTGGAGGATCTGAAAGGCAAGACGATTGGCGTCTCCAGCCCGGGCTCGTTCAGCGACTGGTCCGGTCACCAGCTCGCGCGCAAGTTCGGCTGGGGGCCGGACGGCGTGAAGACGGTGGCGATCGGCGGCGGTCCGGCGCCGATCCGCGCGGCGCTGCGCACCCATCTGGTCGATGCCGTGATCAGCACCACGTCGCTGTTTTTGCAATTCGAGGAAGCCAAGGAAGGCCGCCTCATCGCCCCGGTCTCGACCTTCGAGGGCAATGTCGGCTCGGGCGCGCTGTTCGCCTCGAACCGGCTGATCGCCAGCAATCCGGACGCGATCCGCGCCTTCATCGCCGGCTGGCTCGAGACCGTCGATTACATGCGCGCGCACAAGGCCGAGACGGTGAAGATCTTGAGCACCATCAACCATTTCAGCGAGAACGTGATGTCGCGGGAATACGATTTCACCATCGGCATGCACACCAAGGATTGCCGCTTCACTCCGGAATCGCTGGCGATTTTGCGGCGCTCTTTTGTCGAGATGAAGCTCACCGACGGCGAGCCCGACATGTCGAAGCTCTACACGGAAGCCTATCTGCCGAAGTGATTATTTGATGATTTAGCGCCGATTGCCAAAAAAGAGGATGAAATGGGACAGCTCGTCGACGGCAAATGGCGCACCGAGAACATCCTCTTCAATCACGACGATAAGGGTCTTTATTTCAAGCGCGACTCCGTCTTCCGCAACCACATCAGCAGCGAAGCCGGAGCCGAGTTTCCCGCCGAGGGCGGGCGTTATCATCTCTACTGCGCGGTCGCCTGCCCATGGGCGCACCGCACCACGCTGATGCGCACGCTGAAAAAGCTCGAGCCGTTGGTGACGCTGACCAACACCTTCCAGGAAGTGGACGGCCATGGCTGGTCGTTTGGAGAACAAGGCCACATCGTGCCCGGCACCGACCAACGCGTGCGCTGGCTGCATGAGCTTTACACGATCGCCGATCCGGCCTGCACCACCCGCGTCACCGTGCCGACGCTGTGGGACGCCAGGACGCGGCGCGTGGTCAACAACGAGTCGTCGGAAATCATCCGCATCTTCAACACTGCCTTTGTTGGTGTCGCCGAACCGACGCCGGACTACTATCCCGAGCCGCTGCGACCCGACATCGACGCAACCAATGCGCTGGTGCTCAAGGGCGTGAACAACGCCGTCAATGGCTGCGGCTATTCGATCTCGCAGGAGGCCTATGACGGTTCGGTCAAGCTGTTGTTCGAGACGTTGGACGGCCTGGAGCAGCGGCTGTCGCGGCAGCGCTATCTGTGCGGAGATACGGAGACCGAGGCCGACTGGCGGCTGTTTCCGAGCCTGGTGCGCTTCGATCCCTGCTACTACGTCGGCTACAAGTGCAACCTGCGCCGGCTCGACGAGTACCATAATCTCTCGAATTATCAGCGCGCGCTATATCAGACACCGGGCATCGCCGATGTCTGCGACATCGCCGGCATGAAGCGCGGCGTGTTCAGCAAGGCCGGCCCGGTGGGCGCCAACGGCATCATCCCGGCCGGTCCCAGCATCGATTATTGGCGGCCGCACGATCGCGATCGCTTCGCGACAGGCATCTAACGACATTGCAGCTTGCGGACTGTGGCACTCCACGTGCCGCGCCGGGTGGCGGCGCTGCTGCCGCTCCAGAAATTGTGTCCCGTTGTTGGCGTCTCCAATTGCATTCAAAGTCGTCGAAAGAAAAAGTCGCTTTTGCGACAGCTAAATAGCATTTCAGAAAGCCGCCCGGTGCGACGCTCCCCATCGTTGAGGTCGTGTCGCGCGAGGGACCCATGGGCGACAATGCAATCGCGTCAGTCGAGGGGCTGGAGCAATCTGCTCCGCTGAACATGATCCGGATTCCAGGCGGCACGTTCCGCATGGGATCGGACAGGCATTATCCCGAAGAGGCGCCGGCCCATCGCGTCACGGTTGACGGATTCTGCATCGATCGCACTCCGGTGACCAACCGGCAATTCCGCAGCTTCGTCCGCGAAACCGGCTACGTCACCTTTGCTGAAATTACGCCCGACGCGAAGGATTATCCCGGCGCGCTGCCGCATATGCTCAAGGCGGGATCGCTCGTTTTCACGCCGCCGAAAGTCGCCGTTGATCTGCGCGACTGGTCGCAATGGTGGACGTTCAAATTCGGCGCCAACTGGCGCCGGCCTTACGGACCGTGCAGCTCGATCAGCGGGCTCGACGACCATCCCGTCGTGCACATCGCCTATCGCGACGCCGAAGCCTACGCACAGTGGGCGGGCAAGGAATTGCCGACGGAAGCGGAATGGGAGTTCGCTGCGCGCGGCGGACTCGACGGCGCCGAATTTGCCTGGGGCGACGAGTTCATGCCCGGCGGCAAGCCGCGGGCCAACACCTGGCATGGCGCGTTCCCGCAGCAAAACCTTGCGACCGATGGTTATGAACGCACGTCGCCGGTGACGGCGTTCCCGGCCAACGGTTACGGCCTCCACGACATGATCGGCAATGTGTGGGAGTGGACGGCTGATTGGTGGTCGGCCAGGCACGAACCAGACGCTTCGAAGTCGTGCTGCGTTCCGCGAAATCCGCGGGGCGGGCGCGAGGAAGACAGCCGCGATTCCTGTCTGCCCACGATCAAGATCCCGCGCAAGGTTCTCAAAGGCGGCTCGCATCTGTGCGCACCGAATTACTGCCGCCGTTACCGCCCGGCCGCGCGCCATGCAGAAGCGGTGGATACGTCAACCAGCCATGTCGGATTTCGATGTGTCATCAGAGCAAGGAGCGACAAATGCCAAGCGAAGACAAAGGAGACCGGCCGAACTTAAGCAAAGCCACTCGCCGTAATGTTCTACTCGCCAGCACGACGCTTGCGGCCGCATCCGCCCTGGGCACGGCTGCGGGCGTGCAAAAGGCCGTCGCACAGGCGCAGCAATCAGCGCCGCCGGGCCAGAAGCCCAACATTCTCGTCGTCATGGGCGACGATATCGGATGGTTCAATATCGGCGCCTATCATCGCGGCATCATGTCCGGCAAGACGCCGAATCTCGACAAGCTCGCCGCCGACGGCATGATCTTCACCGACTACTACGCGGAGGCGAGCTGCACCGCCGGGCGTGCCAATTTCATCACCGGGGAAATTCCGCTGCGCACGGGGCTGACGACGGTCGGTCAGGCCGGCGCCGATGTCGGCATTCCGGATCAGGCGTGCACCATCGCCACGGCGCTCAAGTCGCGGGGTTACGCGACCGGGCAGTTCGGCAAGAATCATCTGGGCGACAAGAACAAATATCTGCCGACGCTGCACGGCTTCGATGAATTCTTCGGTTATCTGTATCACCTCGACGCGATGTCCGACCCGTATTGGTACAGCTATCCGCAGGATTGGATCGACAAATACGGCCCGCGCAATCTCGTGCATAGCTATGCGACCGATAACGACGATCAGACCGAGATGCCGCGCTGGGGCACGGTCGGCAAGCAGCGCATCGTCGACGAAGGCCCGCTGAAGCCGTTCAAGAACATGAGCGAAGATCACCAGTTCTGGCAGAAAGGCCGCGACGCCAAATACGATATGGAAACCTTCGATGAAGTCCTGGTCGATAACTCCAAGCGCTTCATGGACAAGGCCAAGCAGGCCGGCAAGCCGTTCTTCATCTGGCACAACACCACGCGCATGCACGTCTTCACCTACCTGCCGCCGCAATATCAGGCGAAGATGAACTACGACACAAATTACGGTCTGGAAGAGGCCGGCATGGCGCAGCTCGACGACTGCGTCGGCGACCTGCTCAAACACCTCGACGACATCGGCGTTGCCGACAACACCATCGTCATCTTCACCACCGACAACGGCGCCGAAGTGTTCACCTGGCCCGACGGCGGCATGACGCCATTCCGTGCCACCAAGGGCACCTCGTTCGAGGGCGGCTTCCGCGTGCCGTGCATCATCCGCTGGCCCGGCAAGGTCAAGCCCGGCAGCGTGGAGAACGGCATCATCTCCGGCCTCGACTGGTTCCCGACGCTGCTCGCCGCGGCCGGTAATCCGGACATCACCCAACAATTGCTGGACGGCGTGCAGTTGGGCGGCCGGACCTACAAGAACCATCTCGACGGCTACAACCAGATGGATCTGTTGACCGGCAAAGGACCGTCGGCGCGTCACGAACTTTTCTATTTCGCCGAGGCCCAGCTTGGCGCCATCCGCATCAACGACTTCAAATTCCAGTTCATCCAGCAGCCCTATGGCTGGCCGGGCGAGAAGGTGCAGACTGACATGCCGAGCATCGTCAACCTGCGCCAGGACCCATTCGAACGGACCCCCATGATTCGGGGCGAGACCACGAATGATGGCGCATTCGGATACGGAAATGACTTTTTTGCCCGCGAGTTCTGGCGCTTCGTCCAGGTCCAGCAAACGGTGGGGGCTTTGGCGGAAACAGCGATCAACTACCCGCCGATGCAGTCGCCGGCGTCCTTCAATCTCGCAGCGGTGAAAGCGAAAATCGACGCCGCGATCAAGAGCCACGAAGGGGAATAGGCCGGTCGCTAACCCGGCGGACGCGCTAGGGCGCTGCCGCCGGAAACGTCCCGCGCAGCTTTCCGTTGGAGACATTCGATGCGTACACTGCGAGGAGTTCTCATTGGTGCGACGGCCTTCGCCGCATCGATATCGGCGAGCTTGGCCGGCCCCTGCACGGCGGAAATCGATGCCATGCAGGCCCGCATAGACGCCAAACTCGAAGCGAAGGCCGCCAGCGGGCCGACGGGACAAGAGAGCGTCGGGGCGACCATGAGCCGCCAGCCTACGCCAGCTTCGATCGCGGCGGCCGAGGCAAGACTTCACGAACTGTCAGCGGGGCGGGTTTCCGCCGTCAAGAAGGCGATGGCGCGGGCGCGCGCTGCCGACGCCGCCGGCGACATCAAGGCGTGTGAACGCGCGCTCGCCAAGATACGGCATATGCTGCGCAGTTAGCACCTGCAGCATTCTTTTTGCTGAGACCGCTGCGGCGCAACGGCAGAGCGATGCGCTACTCGCGCTCGACCGTCGCCACCTTGCCCTTCTCGATGGCGAGCGCCAGCTTGCCGCGCTTGAGCGCCAGCGCCTTTTCGCCAAACAGCTCGCGGCGCCAGCCCTTGAGCGCGGAAACGTCGGCTCGATCGCTTGCCGCGATGCGCTCGAGGTCATCGACCGTGGCGATCACCTTGGCGGCGACGTGATGGTGCTCGGAGACCATGCGCAGCAGCACCTTGAGCAGTTCGACGACGGCGCCGCCGTTGACCGCCGCCGGCGGCCGCGCGGGCAGCGGCAGTGTTTTGGGATCGCGCGCCAGGCCGCGCTCAACCGCGGCGACGATCGCCTCGCCCCAGCGCGAGCGCTCGAAACCTTTCGGCAGTGAGCGCAGGTGGGCGAGCTTCTCGACCGTCGTCGGCGCCTGCACCGCGATGTCGCCAATGGCCTCGTCCTTGAGCACGCGCGACCGCGGCACGTCGCGCGACTGCGCTTCGCGTTCGCGCCAGGCCGCAACCTCGATCAGGACCGCAAGCTCCCTGGGCTTGCGCACGCGAGTCCGCAGCCGTTGCCAGGCGTTCTCCGGCTCCATGCGGTAGGTTTCCGGCGAGGTCAGCACGCTCATTTCGTCTTCGACCCAGTGGGCGCGGCCGCGCTGCTTGAGGTCATCGACCAGCGCCAGATAAACCTGCCGCAAATGCGTGACGTCGGAGATCGCGTAGCGTAGCTGCGGCTCCGACAGGGGTCGCCGCGCCCAATCGGTGAAGCGCAGCGATTTGTCGAGCGCGTCGCCGGTGATGCGCTGCACCAGCTGATCGTAGGAGATCGAATCGCCGTAGCCGAGCACCATGGCGGCGACCTGGGTGTCGAAGATCGGATGCGGGATGAGCTTGGCCGCATGCCAGATGATTTCGATGTCCTGCCGCGCGGCGTGGAACACCTTCATCACCTTCTCGTCGGCCATCAGGGCATAAAAGGCCGCCAGATCGATGCCCGGAGCCAGCGCGTCGATCACCACCGCCTCGTCGGGCGAGGCCATCTGCACCACGCAGAGCAGCGGATAGTACGTCGTCTCGCGCAGAAACTCGGTGTCGACGGTGACGAACGGATAGGCGCTCATCCGCACGCAGGCGGCGGCAAGGTCTGACGTCGAGGTGATCGGCTGGATCGGCAATGTTTTTGTGGAATCGGTCGCCAAGATCATAACGGCAGTCTGTTCAGGTCGGGGGTGCGTGGCAAGGCCCAGCGTTGGGCCCGATCGGGTCAAACGCCGCGTACCTTCGGCATATTGAGGAACTCCCAGGGGCTGGGCAATTCGCCGACCGGCACTTCGATCAGGCTCGGCCCGTCGCGATGGGCAAAGGCGCGCCGCAGCGCTTCGCGCAGTTCCTGCGGGCTCCGCGCGCGCACCGCTTCGGCGCCGAAGCTTTTGCCGAAGGCGACGAAATCGGGGTTGAGCAGGTCGCTGGCAATCAGGCGGTTGCCGTAGCGTTCCTTCTGGATGCGCCGCACGTTGCCGTAGGCGCCGTCGTTGAATACCACCGTGACGAGCGGGATGCAGTGGCGCATGGCGGTCGCCATCTCGGTTGCGGTGAACATGAAGCCGCCGTCGCCGCAGACCGCCACGACCGGCACGTCGGGGCAGGCATGCTGCGCGCCAAGTGCCGTGGCGAAGCCCAGCCCGAGCGGGTCCTGAAAGCCGGGCGACAGATAGGTGCGCGGCTTATAGACCGGATAGGCCACGCGCGCGGCAAAGACCATCTGCGTAATGTCTTCGACGAAGATGCCGTTCTCGGGAAGCTCCTCGCGGATGACATCGAGGTAGGCGATCTGCGGCGCGATCTTGTCGAAGCGCTTGCGCCACGCGGCCTGGCGCTCGGCCATCTCGGCCTTGCGCGACGCACGCTTGAGGTTATGCGCCGGGAGTTCGGCGAGAAGGCTCTGCAGGATCGGTTTGGCGTCGCCGGTCAGCGCCACTGCCGGCTTGTGCAGCCGAGCGTGCTCCTGCGGATCGGCGTCGACGCGGATGATCTTGAGCGCGCGGTCCATGCCCCATTGGCGGAACTGAATGAGCAGGCGGGTGCCGACGGCGAGCACCACATCGGCTTCGCCCCACAGATCGCGGCCGAGCGGCAGCGTCACGCTGAACGGATCGCGGCCGTCGAGCACGCCGCGGCCGCGGCGGAAGGCGAGCACCGGCGCCTGCAGCATGGCCGAGAGGGCAGTGACCTCCGCGGATGAATCCTGCGCGCCGCCGCCGCAGATGATCAACGGCCGCTTGGCGGCGCCGAGAAGTTTGGCGGCACGGCGGATCGCGCCCGGATCGACCTTGGTTTGCGGGATCGGCAGCGGCGCCTGCAAGCGGACCGGACCGGACTTGCCCCACACATCCATGGCGCATTCGAGCACCGCCGGCCCGGGACGGAAGCTGCGCATGGCGCGCATGGCCCGCGCCATCGCCGGCGACGCCTGCTCCGGCTTGCGGATGAGTTCGGCGTGACCGGCGAGCCGTTTGACGATGCCGGCCTGGTCGCGGATCTCGTGCAACTGGCCGAGATCGCGGCCGATATCGGCATCCGGGATCTGCCCGATGAGGCCGAGCACTGGAACGTTGGTGGCAAACGCCGTCAGCAGCGCCGCGCCGGCATTGAGCAAGCCGGGCCCCGGCACTACCGCGAAGGCCTGCGGCTTGCCGGTCGCCAAAGCCGCGCCGAGCGCCATATAGCCGGCGCCTTGCTCATGCCGCGGGTGCACGGTGCGCAGCCGGTCGGAAAA
>JASHVN010000240.1 GCA_030044555.1 Xanthobacteraceae bacterium
CCCCACAAGGGGGAGGGGAATCACAGCCCCAAATAAAATTTCTTGATCAGATCGTTATTGTTCAGCTCGTCGGCCGAGTTGCCTTCGAAGGCGATCTTGCCGTGCACGATGACATAGCCGCGGTCGGCGATGCGGATCGCCTGATTGAAATTCTGCTCGGCCATCAGCACGGTGAGCGCGTAGCGGGTCTTCATTTCGTTGATGGCTTCGATGGTGCGGCTCACCAGGATTGGCGCGAGGCCGACCGAAGGTTCATCAACTAAAAGAATCTTCGGCGCCAGCATCAGGGCGCGGCCGAGCGCGAGCATTTGCTGCTCGCCGCCCGACATACTGCCGGACAATTGGCCACGGCGCTCGGCGAGCCGCGGGAACGTCTCGAAGCAGACCTCGAGATTGCGCTTGAGCTGCGCCCGCGCGGTGCGGCGGAAGGCGCCGAGCAGCAGGTTTTCCTCGACGGTGAGTTTGGGAAACAGCCGCCGCCCCTCAGGTACCAACGCGATGCCGAGATCCACGATTTCCTCGGTGGTGCGGCCGACGAGGTCGTGACGAACGCCTTCGATCTCGGCGACGATCGAGCCGACGCTCGGGCGCACGATGCCCATGATGCATTTCATCAGCGTCGACTTGCCGTTGCCGTTGGTGCCAAGGAGCGCCACGGTCTCGCCGCCGCCGACCTTGAGCGAGACGTTGTCGATCACGCGCACCGCGCCGTAGGCGGCGTGAACGCCGGACAGCGTAAGGCTATTGGCCAAGATATGCCCTCTCGACTTCGGGGTCGCGCATAACATCTTCAGGCCGCCCGTCGGCAATCTTGCGGCCGGAGACGAGTACGACGAGGCGGCGGGAAAAGCTCATCACCGCGCTCATGATATGCTCGATGAGAATGATGGTGACGCCTTGTTCGTTCAAGCGCAACAGCAGGGCGAGAATGTCCTCGATCTCCGAATGGGTCAGTCCGGCCATCGCCTCGTCGGCGATCAGGAGCTTCGGCTCCGCCGCCATGGCGCGTGCCAATTCGAGCTTGCGCATCTCCACCTGGGTGAGGTCGCGCGGCAATTGCCGCGCCTTGGCCTCGAGCCCCACCTGGCGCAGCAGGCCGTGGCAGTGGTCCTCGATCTGCGTTGTGGCGTGATGGGTGCCGCGCGCCTCCACCGTGTAAAGCAGCGGGATGCGCACGTTGTCGACGAGGCTCATGCTGACGAAGGGCCGCGGCAGCTGGAAGCTGCGGGCAAGGCCGAGATGGGTGCGCCGGTGCGCGGGCAGGCGGTCGAGCGGCCGGCCATTGAAGCGGACCGAGCCTTGCTCGTTGCGCAGCGTGCCGCAGATGCAATTGACCAGCGTGCTCTTGCCGGATCCGTTGGGGCCAATGAGGCCGAGGCGCTCGCCGGCGGGAACCGAGAGCGAAATATTCTCCAGCGCGACAAAGCCGCCGAAGCGCTTACTGAGATTATTGACCTCGAGCAGTTCGCTCATGGCGGGGTCTCCGGCGCGGAGCCGGCCTCGGTGGCTGCGGCCGGCGCATCAAGGCCCGCATCAAGACCGATTTGGCGGCGGCCGACGAAATCATCGCCTTTGTGCTGCAGATATTTGTGCACCAGCCCGATAATGCCGTTCGGCGCCACGATCACGAAGGCGACGAGCAGGGCGCCGACGAGCAAGAGGTTGATCGCAGACGAAATCGTGACGGTGATGAGCTGCTGCAGCGAGCCAAGCAGGACCGAGCCGATCAACGGGCCAATCCAACTGGACGTTCCGCCGATGAGCGGCATGGCGATGGAATTGACGGCGTAATCGAGCGCAAAGGTCGAATCCGGCTGCAGATAGCCGATGTAGTAAGGGAACGGGGCGCCCGCCATTCCCATCAGCGCGCCCGAAATCGTGGTCGCGATCAGCTTCAGCCGCAGCGTCGGCACGCCGGCCGCCTCTGCCGCCAACTCGTCGTCGCGGATTGTGGCAAGTCCGTAGCCGAACCGCGAGCGTTCGATCAGCCGCGCGACTACCAGCGACCCGACCGTGAGCAGCATCATCATCAGGAACAGATATCGGATGTAATTGCCGAACGGCGCCAGGCTCTCGGGGCGGATGATGTAGGCGCCGCGCGAGCCGCCGACAAAGTCCCAGTTGACCACCAGCGTTTCGAGCACGACAGCGAGCGCCAGCGTGGCGATGGAGAAAAACGCGCCGCGCAGCCGCAGCGTCAGGTAGCCCATGCCCAGGCCGACGACCCCGGACACGATGCCGCCGATCAGCATCAGCACCGGAATCGGCACGATGTGCGGAAATTCGTTATTGTCGATCAGCTTGTAGATCGCCACGGTCGAATAGGCGCCGAGCGCGAAGAAGGCGCCGGTGCCGAAATTCACGTAGCCGCAATAACCGCCGAGAATGTTCCACGCCGTCGATAACACGACGTATTGCAGCACCACATAGCCGGCGAAGAAGACGTAGTCGTTGCCGGTCGCCACTGCGGCGGCAAAGACCAGGCCGGCGGCGACCAGACAGGCGATGAGGAATGGGATCGTGCGCACCGCTCAGCGCCCCAGCAGGCCAGCCGGCCGCACCGCCAGCGTCAACAGCAAAAACCCGAACGACACGGCGGGCGCCCATGACGGACCGTAGAACGTCGAGGTCAGGCTCTCGACCACGCCGATCAGCATGGCGGCGATGATGGTGCCGGGCAGGCTGCCCATGCCGCCGAGCACGCAGATGGCAAAGATGCGGCCGATATAGTCGCGCCCGACGGACGGTTCCACCGGCTGGATGATGATGAGAAACGCCCCCGCCAGCGAGGCGGTGGCGATCGAAATGCCGAAGGCGATGCGCTTGATGCGCACCGGATCCACCGCCAAGAGCCGCAGCGCCTGCTGATCCTGCGCCACCGCCATGATGGCGCGGCCGATAAAGGTGCGGGTGAGAAGCAGCTGCAGCGAGGC
>JASHVN010000241.1 GCA_030044555.1 Xanthobacteraceae bacterium
TGTCCTCGAACGGATAAAGATTGACGATGAGAATATCGATCGGCTGGATCTTTTGCGCCCGCATCGCCTCGGCGTGTTGGGGATTGGAGCGCACCGCAAGCAGCCCGCCATGCACGGCCGGATGCAGCGTCTTGACCCGGCCGTCCATCATTTCCGGAAAGCCGGTGAGATCGCTGACGTCGAGGACCTCTAGACCCGCATCGGTAAGCGCCTTGCGCGTGCCGCCGGTGGAGATGAGCGCGATGGTGTGACCCGCGAGCGCGCGGGCGAACTCGACCACGCCGGTCTTGTCGGAAACGGAAATGAGGGCGCGCGTGGCGCGGCGCAAATCGTTGGTCATGCCCTGCCTTTACACCCACTCTGCCGTTTCGTCATTCCGGCGCGCCGCGGCAGCGGCCAGAGCGGGAATGCCCCTCACAATGGCAGCTTCGGCTCCTCCTGACGCACGCCCCGCGCCGCGCCTTTGGCGACGGGAGCGAAAGCGGTTTGCTGCAAGCTCCAGGCGACGCGCGGCGTGTTGCGGGCATGGCCATAAATGACAAGCTGCACGGTGCGCCGCGGACCTTCGGCGCCTGAGAGATAGACGCTGTCCTCGAGTTCGACGCGGCCGTCGCGGACGATGAAAGTCCACACGTCCTTATCGGGCGCCACCAGCATGGCGCCATGGCCGTCGCTGAGCCGCGTCGCCTTGACCGTCGGGTGGACATGGAAGCGCACCGCAAATCGGTCGCGCGTGGTGCGCAGCTCGCGCTGGCCGCTGGCGGAACGAAAAACGTCCTCGCCCTCGAGGCGCGTGCCGTCGGCCGCGAGCAGGATGGTACGCTCGTGCAGGATGCCGAAACGTTCCGCATAGCCGTCATGGGTCGCGCGCAAGACGATGGCGTCGGGGCGATCTTCACGCGCCACCGCAATTTGCCGCGGGCCATCCAGCATCGGCGCGCCGCCGAGCACATGGCGGAAGGTCGGCGAGGTCACAAAACGCGCCGACGAGGTGTCGTTGAACGTCACCGTCGAATGCGCCGGCGTGGCGCGGGCAAGCTGCCGCCAGTCTTCGCGCGCGGTCGGCGGCATGCCGCAATTGACGATGAGCAGATTCTTCTTAGGCGTGGAAAATTCGAATGATAGGCAGCCGGCATGGGCTTCCAGACTCATCTCGATCGGCGGTGCGCGGCCGACGTCCATGATCAGCACGCCGCCATTGGCTTCAAGGCGCTGGTAGCCGGAATGCGGCGCGTACGACAGTGGCGCGCCGGCCGTCTCATCGTAAGCGAGCAGAGTCAGCAACAGGTCGGCCGGCGTCGCGCCCATGCCGTTGAAATGCGCGAAGCTGCCGTCGGAATGGCGGAAAAATCGCAGCATCGGCATCATGCGGTCGATGGCGTTGAGCAGCGCCGGCGGCGGCGGGATGTTGCGCGACGCATAGGTTTGCCGCAGCGGCAAGAGTTCGAGCAGAAGTTCGACGATAGCGCCGGGGTCGCGGCCGACATGGCCGCCGTCGGGCAGGATCTGCCGCAGCAGTTCCTGGCGCAGCCGCTCCGTTGCGGGAGTGATGCGGCGCGCCTGTCCGGCAATGCAGAGCGCCGAATCGGCGAGCGCAACGATCGCCTGCAAGTGCGCCACCCCGCGCCGCGCATCGGCGGCCGTGTGGCGCAGGTAGCGTATCTGGCGAACGAGACTGCGCAGGAAGCGCCGGTAGAACGCCACATCCGCATCTTGCAGCACGAGCGTCGCCTGGCTGAGCCAGGAAATAACGCGCCGCGACAACACATCAGGACGCCATGCCAGCGGATGCCAGGAGCCCTGCAGCGATATCCATTCGTCGACCAGCGCGCGGGCGTTGGCGCGGGTAATGGCGGACTCCGCCGCGCGCAGATGGCGCAGCCAGGCGAAGCCGACAAGCTCGGCCGCCCACTCTTCGGATGGCGGCTCCATTTCAAAAATCGACCGGCCATCGCAGAGCACCACCTTGCCGGCGAAAGCAAAACGGCCGGCGTAGATCTCACTGGCGCGCGTGGCATCCGCGGTGCGCAGATCCGGCGGCGCGATCAGCAGGCGGTCGGTGCGGAACGGTATGAGCGGCCAATAGACCAGCGGATGGCCATTGATGCGCCCGGCCAGCTGCCGCAATCCACCGCGCAGCAGCAGCCAGAACAGCTTTGTATGATTGCCGAGTGCAAGGCGCGCCATCGCGGCGCTCGCCCCTTTCTGCCCGCCTATGCCGGGCCCCATTTGCCGGCCGCACCATAATGAACCGGGGGCAGACGGCCAAATTTCTAGTTAAGATATTGTTAATGCTAAAGTCTTTTCAGTCGGGCGGCATAGAATCCGTCAAGGCCGGCGAACCGCGAATCGGCATCGGGAAGCTGGCAGGGCAGCGTCCGCAGGTCGCCGTCCTGGCTGATGAACTCGCTGCGGCCGAAAATGTCCTGCGCGGCGACCGGCGCGCGGCACACGCCGGGCTCGCGGGCCATGAGCGCGGCGACGATATTTTCGTTCTCCTCGGGCTCGAGCGAGCAGGTGCAGTAGATCAGCGTGCCGCCCTTTTGGGTCAGCGCCAGCGCGCGCTCGATCAATTGCCCCTGCAGGCGTGCGAGCGCCGCGATGTCGGAAGCGCTCTTGAGCCAAGGCACGTCGGGGTGACGGCGGATTGTGCCGGTGGAAGAACACGGCGCGTCGAGCAGCACGGCGTCGAATTCTTGCTCAGCCGTCCACGTCGCCGCGTCGGCACAGACCAGCTCCGCGGTCAACGAAAGGCGCTTGAGATTGTCGCGCACACGATCGAGCCGCGCCGGCGCCCGGTCCACCGCGGTTACGAGCGCGCCGGCGGCGGCAAGCTGCGCGGTCTTGCCACCCGGCGCGGCGCACAGATCGGCGACGCGTTTTCCCTTCAGCGCGCCGAACAAATGCACCGGCAGCGCGGCCGCGGCGTCCTGGACCCACCATTCACCGTCGGCAAAACCCGGCAGCGCCGGCACCGGGCCGTGCGCAATCGTGCGTACCGTGCCGGTCGGCAGCAGGCGGCCATTGAGGCGCGCGGCCCAGGACTCGGCATCGCTCTTTACGGTCAGGTCGAGAGCCGGCTCGTGGCTGTTGGCGGCCGCAATGGCGCGCGCGATGTCGTCGCCGTAATTTTTGCTCCACCGCGCCAACAGCCAATCGGGCGTGTCGAGCGCAAGCGGATCGAGCGTTGCCAGCCGCTGCGCGCCTTCGCGCGCGACGCGGCGCAAGACGGCATTGACCAGGCCGGCGTAGCGCGCCGCGTGGCGGTCTGCCTGAACCAGGCGCACCGCCAGATCGACGGCAGCATGATCGGGAATTTGCAGAAAAAGAATCTGCGCCGCACCGAGAAGGAGCGCCGTCTCCACAAGCGGCGCCTGCGCCGGCGGACCACGCTCCAGAAATTGCGCCACGAGGCGGCGCAATGTACCGAGCCGGCGCAACACCATGGCGACGAGGACACGCGCGAGCGCGCGGTCGCGCTCCGGCAAAGCGGCCATATCCTTGGACCTGTCGAGTTGCTCGTCCAGCGCCCGGCGGCGGCGCAGCACGCCGTCGACGATGTCGGCGGCGACGCGACGCACAGCGAGGCCGGGCGCCGAAGCCTGATCTGGATCACGGGTGCGAACCGGCGCCTTGTGCGCGCGCTTCATCGGCAAAGCATTTCCATCTGCGGTTACGACTTGCAGTTTTGGCAGCGCTACGCCAAGTCAAAGCCTATGCCAACCGATCTGCCAACCGACTTGCCAACCGATCTGCCTACCGCCCCTGCACCGCCGGAAGAGCCCGCACCCCCAAGCAGCGAGCAAGCGGTGGAGAAGCGCCCGCTGACACCTGCCGCCGAGCGCGCGCTTGCCGAAGCCGCGGCACGCCGCACCGCGCGTGGGGACAACGCCGCCGCGCAGGCGAAGGAAGTCAATGGTCCCGCCGGTCCCGAGCCGACCCGTTATGGCGACTGGGAGATCAACGGCATCGCGTCGGATTTCTAGCCCGATGTCCAATCGAATTGACGCAGCGTCGTCATTGCGAGGAGCCCGAAGGGCGACGAAGCAATCCAGAAAGCCGGTATTTGCCGCTCTGGATTGCTTCGCGGAGCTTGTCATCGGGCCGGCCACTTCGGGCCGGACCCGTTGGCTCGCAATGACGCGTCGATCTGATCGGAATGTGCTCTAACGGGTCACAACCACGGGCGTGCCGACGCCGACCCGGCCATACAGATCAGTGATGTCGGCATTATACATGCGGATGCAGCCGTGTGAGATGAAGCCGCCGATCAGGTTCGGCTGGTTGGTACCGTGGATGGCGTATTGACCGCCGCCGGACAGCGTCAATGCCGCAACGCCCATCGGATTCTGCGGAGACCCGCCCGGGATCACCGCCGGAAACTTGCTGTAATCCTTTCGGATCGAAGCCGGCGCCGACCAGGCCGGCTCGACATATTTGCCGTCAACCGCGACGGTGCCGGTCCATTGCATGCCGCGGCGCCCGACGCCGACCGGATAGCGAATAGCTTCACCGTTGCCGACCATCAGATAGAGGCGCCGCTCGCTCTGCCGCACCACGATGGTGCCGGCCGGATAGCCGTTCGTGACTGCCACCAGTTCGCCGCGGGCCGAGGCCGCACTTGGCGCAAGAACGAATGAAATGACCGCCGCCAGCGCGGCGGCAACCGTGATCTTTCCCCGCATTTTGCAAAACTCCGACACGATGCTGCCCCCACCACACCGCAGCTTCGGTCGCCGCGGCCATGGACTGGAAATCATCATAGCGGAAACGGCTGTGCGGCTCAGCAGTGCCGCCGTGTTACAGTAAAATTTCTCCAAATTTTCAGATCGCCCGGCAGCGAACGATACGCCGCCGCGCGCATTCCTGACTTCGCCAAATCAAGCGCAGGTCGAGCAGAATGTCCGCGCGTACAGGACTACGCGGTCTCCTTGCTCCGGTTCTGCCGGTTGTTGACAAGATCATCGACGACGGCCGGATCGGCCAGCGTCGAGGTGTCGCCGAGATTGCCGAACTCATCCTCGGCGATCTTGCGCAGGATGCGGCGCATGATCTTGCCTGAGCGCGTCTTCGGCAGATTGGGCGCGAACTGAATAAGATCGGGCGAGGCGATCGCGCTGATCTCCTTGCGCACCCAGTTGACGAGTTCTTTGCGCAAGTCCTCACTCGGCTGCTCGCCGACCATCAAGGTCACGTAGGCATAGATGCCCTGCCCCTTGATGGTGTGCGGATAGCCGACCACCGCGGCTTCAGACACTTTCGGATGCGCGACCAAAGCCGATTCGACCTCGGCGGTCCCCAGCCGATGGCCGGCGACGTTGATCACGTCGTCGACGCGGCCGGTGATCCAGTAATAGCCGTCGGCATCGCGCCGGCAGCCGTCGCCGGTGAAATATTTGCCCGGATAAGTGGAGAAGTAGGTGTCGATGAAGCGCTGATGGTCGCCGTAGACCGTGCGCATCTGGCCCGGCCAGGAATCGGCGATGCACAGATTGCCGGCGGCTTCGCCGTCCTGCACCTTGCCGTCGGCGTCGACGATTTGCGGAATGATGCCGAAGAACGGCCGCGTCGCCGAGCCGGGCTTCAACCGCGTCGCGCCCGGCAGCGGCGTGATCAGAATGCCGCCGGTTTCGGTCTGCCACCAGGTATCGACGACCGGGCAGCGGCCGTCGCCGACCACGCGGTGGTACCATTCCCAGGCTTCCGGATTGATCGGCTCGCCGACGGTGCCAAGAAGCCGCAACGAGGCGCGCGAGGTTTTTGTCACCGGCGCGTCGCCCGCCTGCATCAGCGCGCGGATCGCGGTCGGCGCGGTGTAGAAGATATTGACCTGGTGCTTGTCGATCACTTCCCAGAAGCGCGACACGCTCGGATAGTTGGGCACGCCCTCGAACATCAGCGTGGTTGCGCCGTTCGCCAGCGGACCATAGACGATGTAGCTATGACCGGTGACCCAGCCGACGTCGGCGGTGCACCAATAGATGTCGCCGTCGTGATAGTCGAACACGTATTGGTGCGTCATCGCCGTATAGATCAGATAGCCGGCGGTGGTGTGCAGCACCCCCTTCGGCTTTCCGGTCGAGCCCGACGTGTAAAGGATGAACAGCGGATCTTCCGCATTCATGTCCTCGCAGGGACATTCCGCGGTGACCACGTCTCTGGCCTCGTGGTACCAGACGTCGCGCACCGGATCCATGTCGACCGGCGCGCCGGTGCGCTTGACGACGACGACAAAGTCGACGCCGCCGACTTTGGCGATCGCGGCGTCGGTATTGGCCTTGAGCGGAATCTTGCGGCCGCCGCGCAGCCCCTCGTCAGCCGTTATCACCACGTTCGACTTGCAATCCTCGATGCGGCCGGCGAGCGAATCCGGCGAGAAGCCGCCGAAGACCACGGAGTGGATGGCGCCGATGCGCGCACAGGCGAGCATGGCGTAAGCCGCTTCCGGAATCATCGGCATGTAGATGGTGACGCGGTCGCCCTTCTTGACGTTGCGGTTGCGCAGGATGTTGGCGAAGCGGCAGACCTCGTCGTGCAGCTCGCGATAGGTGATCTTCTTCGATTCCTTCGGATCGTCGGCTTCCCAGATGATCGCGGTCTGATCACCGCGCGAATGCAGATGGCGGTCGACGCAATTGTAGGCGGCGTTGGTGGCGCCGTCCTCGAACCATTTGATGGAAACGTGCTGCTTGTCGAAAGAGGTGTTCTTCACCTTGGTGAAATGCTTCATCCAGTGGATGCGTTTGGCCTGCTCGGCCCAGAATGCGTTGGGGTCCTTGAGCGAGGCTGCGTACATCTCCTGGTATTTGGCGTCGTCGATAAAGGCGCGCTTTTTCCATTCCGCCGGCACGTCATAAATTTTCTCACTCATCGCTTCCTCCGTCGCGCCGCAGCTTGAGGCCTTCAAAGTGCAGGCCTTTCAAAGTACAAGCCTAATGGGTCTCCGCCGACCAGCTCAGCAGGGCTCATTATGCGCTGGCAGCGCACGCGGCGACAAGGCGCCCGAATGTCCCGATTTCCAAAGTTCGCATGATTGCGTGGCGCGCACGCTGGCGAAGCTTGGAAGCGAAACACATGCGGGCGGATTCCGATCGAGCAAATGGTCAAAAAGAGCTCGATGCAGCGCGCCGTCGGTTGCAATCGCTGTCATCGGTCTGTCGCAACACCGCGATTCGCGCACCGGCATGGCCATCGTGTATAATGCTGCTCGCAACCCAGGGGGACCGCCATCATGCGTCACGTCAGTATTCGCTACGCGCGCGTTGCCATCTTCATCGCTGTCGCCCTTTTCGCCGTCAGTCCGCTACGGGCGCAGGCTCCGTCGGACGCACCACCGCCGGCCGAAAACCTCGCCGCCGCCCGCGAGCTCATTCAGGTGATGAAGGCGACGGACCAGTTCAAAGTGTTGCTGCCGAGCATCTTCCAGGCGCTCAAGCAAGCGATCGTGCAGGATCGGCCGGAGGTGGCCAAGGATTATGATACGATCGTGCCGATCGTGACGGCGGGGGCGATGAAACGGCTGGATGCTTTCGCCGACGTACTGGCGCAGATCTATGCCCGCAATTTCAGCGTCGATGAACTCCACGACCTGATTGCGTTTTATAAATCGCCGACCGGCCAAAAGCTCATCGCGCGGCAGCCGACCATCGCTCATGAAAGCCTGGTAGCGGGTCAGCAATTCGGACAGCAACTCGTTGCCGATCTGCGGCAGCAAATCGACGA
>JASHVN010000242.1 GCA_030044555.1 Xanthobacteraceae bacterium
GGCTTGCCCCGGCAATCCATCAGGCGGCAAGGCTGCGGGGATGCCCGGGTCAAGCCCGGGCATGACGAGCGCTCAGCGGTAAGTTCGGTTTCATGCCTTCCTACACAGATCGTATCGTTGTCATCGGCGCCGGACCGGTCGGGCTTTGCCTGTCTCTGGCGCTGGCGCAGGCGGATCTGAAAGTCTGCCTTGTCGAAGCTTTGGGCGACGACAATTTTCTCGAACAGGTGCCGCGGGCGGGAACCAACCACCCCGCCACGCTGGAAATGTACGATCGCATCGGGCTCTATGAAAAGCTTGAGCCGCGCGGCATCATCGCGCCGGTGTTTCATTACTGGGACCGGCACGAAACCAGACGTATCGCTGCCTTCGACCATTCCGCTCTGAAAGACGACACGCGCTTCCCCTATGTCCTGCAATGCGAGCGCATCAAGATCGTCGAAGAGGCGATGAAGATGGCGAAGGCGCATCCGAACATCGATCTGCGCCTCAACACCGAATTTGTCTCATTTGAGCAGGATGCCGATGGCGTCATCGCACGCGTCGTCAACGCTGACGGCCACGAGGAAACCATCGATGGCCGTTATATCGTCAGTGGCGAGGGTGCGCGCAGCATCGTGCGCAAAGAGCTGGGTATCGCCTTCGAAGGATTTACCTACGACGACCGCACGCTCAACATCGAAGTCGCCTACGATTTCACGCAGCATGGTTACGCCCACCGCAATTACATTTCCGATCCCGACGAATGGTCGAATCTGTTCCACTGGAAGGGGCCGCCCGACCGCTGGCGCGTGCACTTTCCGACCGATCCGAAAGCCGATGAGAACGCCCTGACACGGCCGGAAGTCTTGCAGGCGCAGATGCAGAAATTTCTGCCGACCGGCAAACCGTTCGACATCATCGGCAGCAATCTTTACGTGGTGCATCAGCGGGTGGCGGACAAATTCCGTGTCGGCCGTGCCATCCTGGCCGGCGACTCCGCCCACGTGAACAGTCCGATCGGCGCCATGGGCATGAATTCAGGCGTGCACGACGCCATCAATCTCGCCGACAAGCTCATTGCCATCACGCGCGGCGAGGCCGACGAGAGCGTGCTCGATCGCTACGAGCGCCAACGCCGCCATGTCGCCATCGCGCACACCCAGGCACAAACGATACGCAATAAGCGGCTCCTCGCCGAGCGGGATCTGGCGGTGCGCAAGCGCAATCATAATGAGCTGCGGCGCACGGCGGAGGATCCGGCGCTGGCGCGGAAATTTTTGTTGCGCACGGCATTGTTTGAAAGTTTGCGGGAGGCCGAAGCCATCGCCTGACTAAGAATGGGAACATGATGAGATATAAATCATTCATATTTTCCATTGCGATGATCGCTGCAGGCATCGTCGGCGCGCAGACCACGGCGCGCGCAGCGGACTGGCCGGACCGGCCGATCCATCTGATTGTGCCGTTCCCCGCCGGCAGCAGTTCCGACATCGTCGCGCGTATCGTCGCGCAGGCATTGGGCGAGAAACTCGGCCAAACCCTGGTCGTGGAGAACCGGCCCGGCGCCAGCGGCGCGATCGCCAGCGAATATGTCGCCCACGCCGCCCCCGACGGCTATACGCTCGGCCTCATCAATACGAGCTTCACGCTGCTGCCGAGCCTGATGGCCACGCACACGTTCGATCCGATCAAGAGTTTCGCTCCGATCTCAATGATCGGGGCCTCGCCTTTTATCCTTGCGAGCTATCCCGGCTTTTCGCCGCACAGCGTGCAGGAGGTGATCGCGCTTGCGAAATCCGAGCCGGGAAAGCACACGTTTGCCGAAGCCGGACCGGCGACGCTCGCCAATCTCGCGGGCGTGCTGTTCAACAAGATGGCCGGCGTCCAAATTACGCCGGTGTCTTATCGCGGCAGCGAGCAGGAAGTGCCGGATTTGATCGCTGGCCGGGTGGATTTGGCGTACGTGACTATTCCGCCCACATTGGCGCTGCTGCAGCAGGGTCAGGTTCGGGCGATTGCCGTGACCGGGGCACAGCGCAGTCCAAGCTTGCCGCATGTGCCGACGATCGCGGAATCCGGACTTCCCGGTTACGAGGCCGTGCTTTGGCAGGCGATCAATGCGCCTGCCGGAACGCCGGCAGCGATCCTGACGCGGCTTAACACCGAGACCAACAAGCTGCTGCGGGAACCGGGCACCGCCAACGCATTGGCGAAAGTGGGTGTTGAAGCCCAATCCAGCACGGCGGCGCAACTCACCCAGCGTATCACCGCCGACATTCGCAAGTGGCACGACGTCATCGTCAGTGCCGGCATCAAAGTGCAGTGACTCTCCGCAATGGGCGCTTGACGCTTGGCGGGGGGCGGCCAATGCTGTGGCCTGGAGCATGATCCCGAAAAGTGGAAACCGGTTTTCGGATAAGATCATGCTCAAAGGAAAATCTGATAGGCGCTCGATGCGAACGCCGGCCACTCACGGAGGTCTCCATGGCTGCACGGCTTCGGCATATTGCACTGTCTGTGCCTGATCCCGACAAGGCGGCGAAATTTTTTGAGGAAGCGTTTGGCATGACGATCGTCGGCAAAGCCGGCATCGGCTGCTACGTGTCCGACGGCACCATCAACGTCGCGCTGCTCAAATACGACGATGAGGTTCCCGGATTCCACAAGGGATATCATGGCCTTGTGCACTTCGGCATGTGGGTTGATGATCTGGCGGAAAGCTCGCTGCAAGCGATGAATGCCGGCGCCACATATTTCAGCGGCGCGCCGCAGAGCAATCCGCACGCCTTCTACGAGGTCAAATACAAGGATCCGAACGGCGTCATCTTCGATCTCACCCACAACGGCTGGCGCGGCGCCGTGAAGGAAGTGGTGCCGGCTGAGGGCGAGAAGGTGACGGTCGAGTAGGCCGCTTATCGACTCGTTGGATGACGGCCTTTCATCGCCGCCATGGCAGGCCGGCGGCGTGCTCGACAAAGAACCACGCGCCTAGGCCGAGTTCGCTGGGAAATGCCGCGGCGATGCCCTCTTCGAAGGCGTGCCATTCGAGATCGGCGCGATCGACCGCGGTCTCGGCAATCGCAAGAGATCGCACGCGCACCGCATAGCCGGCCATGAAGGGCAACCGGGTTATCGCAATCTCTGGCAGTCGTTCCGTTATTCTGTCGTAATTCACAAGATAGACGCCACCGCGATCGAGTTGCAGCACGGCGCCGCCCGACGTCCGCGTCGCGTCGCGGCCGGTGAAGCGCGCGAAGCGCTGTGCCGCCTCCTCGACGTCGGCGACGGCGATGACCACGTCGATCAAGCCGATTGCGCTATTGGGATGCCCAAGCCAGCGCTTCTGCCACACCGCCTCCTCGGTGTGGTGGGTCAGCATTTGGATCCGCCCTTCCGGCATCACGCCGGGCTCGACACGCGCGATTGTGAACGCCGCCGTGCCGGCACCGGCTTCGGTCTCGACCGGCCGGGACATGCGGACCAGTTCGCGTACGACAAACCCGCTGGCCGCAAGCCGCCGGTGCGCCGCTTCTGCGTCGGCGACGGAAAAAGCCGCCAGATGCAGTCCCGAATGCTGTTCGATCATCGCGTCAAACTCGCGTGCGAGCGGCGTATCAGCGGTCTTGAACAGCAACTCCGCGTAACCGCGCTCGAACATCGCCGTGATGTTTCCGGTGCCGGTCGGGCGCATGCTGCCGGAACGATCGGGATTGACCTGGACCGAGGTCGGCGTCGGGGCGAAGCCGCAACGGGTCAGCGCCTGCCTGGCCGCATTGGCGTCGCGCACAAAATGCGCGACATGATCGAGAAAAATCTCATCGCCCGCAGGAAGCTGGCGATCGGTCTTGTCTTTCGTGGATGAAGCCACCCGACAGCCTCAGCTTTCACTCGGATTTGGCGAGACCCGCGGTTTCAACGATCTTGCTCCAGCGCACGATTTCGGCCGGCAAGAAGGAAGCGAGCTCCTCCGGACTGCCCTTGCCGATCGGATTCATCCCAAGATCGCGAAGGCGTCCGCGGATGTCGGGCGTGCCAACGATGGTGTTGAGGAGCGCATTAAGCTTAACGACGATGTCGCTTGGCGTCTTCATCGGCACGGCCACGCCTTGCCACGCGGCAATGTCATAGCCGGGCACGCCCGCCTCGGCCAATGGCGGAACCGCGGGCAATGCCGTCAGGCGCGTGGTCGTGGTCACGGCCAGAGGCCGCAGCTTTCCGGCCGTGAGCAGCGGCTGCGCCGGGCCGTAATCGGTGAACATGAGCTGGATGTAGCCGGCGGCCAGATCGTTGAGCGCCGGCAGGGTGCCGCGGTAGGGCACGTGCGTAAGCTTGATGCCGGTCATGCTGGCAAAAAGGGCGCCGGCCAGATGGTGGAAGGCCCCGACCCCGCCCGAGCCGAAGCTCAACGGCTTTTGCTTGGCGAGCGCGATAAGGTCGTCAACGCTGTACACGGGCAGCGACGGATTGACGACAAGCACGAACGGAACGGAGGCGACGAGCGCGATCAGGGCCAGATCCTTGGCCGGATCGTAGGGCAGCTTCTTGTAGAGCGTCGCGTCGATCGCCAGCGTCGAGACCGCCATCATGATCGTGTAACCGTCCGGCGGCGATTTCGCCACGAAATTGGTCGCGATGACAGTTCCCTCGCCGGGACGGCTCTGTACGGTGAAGGGTTGCCCAAGCTGCTGCTGGAGCTTTTCACCGAGCATATGCGCCAATGCCTCGGTGCCGCCGCCCGGCGCATACGGAACAATGAAGGTGACCGGACGGCTCGGATATTCCTCGGGCTCCTGCGCGCGCGCCACTGGCGCAGCCAACGCCGGCAGTGCGACGGCAAGCAAGGTGCGGCGCGACAGCTTCTGCATCGGGTCACCTTCCGGCGCCGTACGTGGTCCCCCTGCGGCTCCAGACCTATATCGCCCGCCGGGAAAGTGCCAATGAATTGTGGCTTAGGGCGAAGCCCGGCGGCTGCTACGGCGACCGCTTCTTGACGGGGCCGCGTTTCTTGACAGGGATATGGCATTCCCGCCATAAGAGCGTTGGCTCGGCGCTGACTCGATGAGGCCTTAAAACCCCTGTGGTCTTAAAGCCCGGTCAGAGCCAGGAGCCATCATCAGCATCGACTGGAAAAAGCCGGTCCGGACTTGATCCGCGTGCCGGGTTTCGAACACGGAGAAAAAGATGTTCGCGGTCTTCAAAACGGGCGGCAAGCAGTATCGCGTTGCCGCCGAGGACGTGCTCAAGGTCGACAAGATCAAGGGCGAACCGGGTGAAATCGTCGAATTCGGCGAAGTCTTGGTCGTAGGAGGTGACAGCGTGACGCTTGGCGCTCCCACCATTACGGGCGCGACGGTGGCGGCCGAGGTGCTCAACCAAGGGCGCGGGCGCAAAATCATCGCGTTTAAGAAGCGCCGGCGGAAGAACTCGCGGCGCAAGCGCGGCCATCGCCAGGAATTCACGATGCTCCGCATCACCGAAATCCTGACCGACGGCAAGAAACCGAGCCAGAGCGCGAAAGCGTCGGCGGCTTCGGAGAGTGCCGCAGAACGGCCAGCGCCTTGACGCCGGATGGTCAAGATCGCAGATAGCAGGCGGCGAAAAGACAAAGAATCGATCCGGAGCAGTGATGTTTTCGTCACGAATCCGGTATAGACCTTAAATCAAGACGAGTTTGGAGAGAGCCCATGGCTCATAAAAAGGCAGGAGGATCCTCGCGAAACGGCCGCGATTCGGCTGGCCAGCGCCTCGGGATCAAGATTTTCGGCGGCGAGCAGGTCATCGCCGGCAATATCATCGCGCGCCAGCGCGGCACCAAATGGCATCCCGGACGTAACGTTGGCATTGGCAGAGATCACACATTGTTCGCGTTGATTGATGGCAAGCTTGAGTTCCAGACCAAGACCAAGGGCCGCGTATTCATCTCGGTACGTCCGATGACGGAGGCTACGGCCCAGTAATACGGTGGATCAAACGAGGTCCGCCGGCATCCAGTCGAACCGGCGGGCTCAAAATGGGCTCCGATGAAGGGGGAGACCGGGATGCCGGCTCCCCTTTCGGATTTTTGACAGGAGCCTTCCCGATGACCCTCTCGCACGACGCTTTTGCGCCGACGGATCGAGAGCTCTGCGTCCCCGTTCTCAAGACCGATCGGCTGCTGCTGCGCGCGCCGCGCCGCGGCGATGCCAAGGCGATCGCACGGCTTGCCAATGAACGCCGCATCGCGGTGAACACCGCGCGCATTCCGCATCCCTATGGGCTCAGCGACGCCGAGCAGTTCGTCGCCGCCGTCAACCGCAGGGACGGCGAAGCGGCCTTCCTCATTACGCTTGATGGAGCGCCCATCGGACTATGCAGCATCGATCCGCGCGAAGACGGGCCGGAAATCGGCTACTGGATCGGGGTGCCTTATTGGGGCCAAGGCTACGCGACCGAGGCGGCGCGCGCGGTCATCGGCTATGCCTTCGGCACTTTGCAATACGCGGCGCTGCAGGCGGGCGCGCGCGTTAACAATCCGGCTTCGCGCCGCGTGCTGGAAAAGTGCGGCTTTCAGTGGACCGGCGTCCGGCTCATTCGCGTCCGCGCCATCAACTCGGCGGCGCCGACCGACCGTTTCCGTCTCGATCGCGGGCTCTGGGAATCGCTTCGGTCGTGGGGGCGGGTCAGCGAGGTCGCTTAATGGCCGCTGCCGGGCACGTCGCCAGCGCTCTGTTGGGGCGCAGGTTGGCGATTGTTTAGCGCTGTGATCAGCCGTACTTAGAGCGGATGAAGTTTCTCGACGAGGCCAAGGTCTACATCCGCTCCGGCGACGGCGGCAACGGCTGCGTGTCGTTTCGGCGCGAGAAATTCATCGAGTTCGGCGGCCCCAATGGGGGTGACGGCGGCAAAGGCGGCGACGTGATTGCCGAGGCGGTCGAGGGTCTCAACACGCTGATCGACTACCGCTATCAGCAGCATTTCTTTGCCAAAAACGGCGGCGCCGGCATGGGCAAGGACCGGCACGGCAAAAACGGTTCCGATGCCGTGCTCAAAGTGCCGGTCGGCACGCAAATATACGAAGAGGACGGCGAGACGCTCGTTGCCGACCTGACCGAGCCCGGTCAGCGCATGGCGCTCCTGCGCGGCGGCAACGGCGGTTTCGGTAATGCGCATTTCAAGACGTCGACCAATCGCGCGCCGCGCTACGCCAATCCGGGCCAACCCGGTGAGGAGCAGACAATTCGGCTGCGGCTGAAGCTTATCGCCGACGCCGGAATTGTCGGCCTGCCGAATGCCGGCAAATCGACGTTTCTCGCCGCGGTGAGCTCCGCCAAACCGAAGATCGCCGATTATCCGTTCACCACGCTCACGCCGCAGCTCGGCGTGGTCGATGTCGACGGCCGCGAATTCGTCCTCGCCGACATTCCCGGACTGATCGAAGGGGCACATGAAGGCGTGGGTCTTGGCGACCGATTCCTCGGTCATGTTGAGCGCTGCCGTGTTCTTCTGCACCTTGTCGACGGCACAGCCGGGAATGCCGGTGAAACTTACAAGACCGTGCGCGCCGAGCTGTCGGCTTACGGCCAGGGGCTGGCGGACAAGCCGGAGATCGTCGCCTTGAGCAAGGCTGACGCCATGAACCCGGACGAGATCAAACAACAAATTGCGCAGCTTAAGCGCGTTTCCAAAAAGACGCCGTTGGTGATTTCCGCGGTCAGCGGGGAGGGCGTGAAGGATGCGCTGCGCGCTCTGTTCAAGGTGATCGAGCAGGCGCGCGGCGGCAGCGTCGCGCGCAAGCCGGTTGCAGCGGCCTGGCATCCCTGACAAGGCGGCATCAGCACGCCGACGCGCTGGTGCGGGGTATCAGGGTGCTGACGCGCTAATACAGGACATCAGGGCGCTGACGCGCCCAGGCAGGAAAATTGTAACGACCCGTCGCGCGCGATGCGCGGCAAGAGATCGGTTTCCCAGGCCAGATATTCGTTCATGGCCGCTCTTGTATCGCCGGAGCGCTCATAAGGCTTGCGCCACTGGTCGACGGTTTCGTCGGCCATCAGGGCATTCGCCGACAGTTCGTAGCCGGCATCCTTCCAGGCGGCATTTCCCCCATCCAGAGCGTAGACCGGAACGCCGACGAGGGATTGGGCTTCGGCGACCGCAAGAGCGGCAAGGACCCCATCCTCCGAAGTGAGCACCAAACTCTCGCGCAACGGAATCGTGTTAAGCGCATGATCGAGGCGCGTGCGGATCGCAAACCATGCGCCCGGAATATGGCCCCGCAAATAATCGCGGCTGAGCGACAGATCGACGATTGTGGCCGCGTTGCGGGCGAACAGATCGCCAAACGAGCCGAGATCAATGGCCGCTTTGCCGTTCCTCTCGGGTTCCAGCATCGGCCCAACCGGCCAGCCGGTCTCGGCGCCCGTTTCGGCCAGCACGTGCACCTCCGGCCAACCCATTTGGCGCAGCCAGGATCCAGTCATCATCGCGCGCACTTCGGCGTCGTCGACGAGCACAATGCGCGCGCCCAGCGTGCCGACATATTGGTCGGTCGCCTGCACCAGCTGTCCGCCGGGCGCGGAAATCGCGCCGGCGACGTGGCATGCCTCGTATTCGGTGGGATCGCGCACATCGAACAGATAAAGGGTGCGTTCTTTATCGTCGCGCAAACGCTCGAATGCCAGGCGGTCGATAGTTTTAACGCCGCACTTTTCTGCCACGCGCAGCGCGGCGGGTCGCGCCCAGCTGAGCGTCTTGTCCGAAACGGCGGGCGCGCGGCGGTTTTTGCCGCTGTCGCAGCTAAAGCCGGCGAGGCTGAAGCCCATCGTGCCGTTGCGCAGCGCGACAACTTTGTTCGGCAATCCGGCATTGATCAGCGATTGCGCGCCGATAATGCTGCGGGTGCGGCCGGCGCAATTGACCACGACGGTCGTCTGCGGCGATGGCGCAATCTCGCGCGCGCGCAGGACCAGTTCGGCCCCCGGCACGTTAATGGCGGTCGGGATCGATACCCGCGCATATTCGTCGAATGGCCGGCTGTCGAGCACCACCATGTCGGCGCCCTGGCGCAGCAGGCGTTCGAGATCCTCCGCGGCGATGTTCGGCGTTCCAGCAGCGTGCTCGATGAATTCTCCGAATGCCTTGCTGGGCACGTTGACGCCGGAGAACAACTCGAAGCCGGCAGCCGCCCAGGCATCGACGCCGCCAGTCAGAATGGAAACGTCAGTATAGCCGTTCCGCGCCAGGATCGCGGCGGCGCGCGTGGCGAGACTGTCATTGTCGTCGACCAGCACAATCGGCGTCGCGCGGCGCGGCACCAGCTGGGCGAACTTCAGCTCAAAGCGGCTCAACGGCACCGACCGCGCCAACAGGAGATGGCGCTGTGAAAAGATCAGCTCCTCGCGAACATCGATGAGTGCGAGTTCGCCGCCGCGCCGGAGCAAATCCCGGAGATCGGCGGCGCTGATTGCCGCCGTCACGTGGCCTGCTGCGGCGTCATCTGGTGCACCTCGCCGGTTTTCAGGTCGAAGCGCACGCGGTTGATCTTGTCGAGATTGGTCCCGGTCACGCGGATGAAGCGGGCGTAGTCGGGATAATCGATCGAATGGATTTTGCCGTCCTGGTAAATGCCGGCGTGACCGGGCGTAAGCCGGTATTTCTTCACCGGCGTGAGCTTGGCGTGTTTGGAATCGCCGCCGCCATCCTCGCGCTCCCATTCGGTCATGTCGGTGTAATGGGTGGCTTGGCCATAAATCGCCCATGAGGCGCCGTGATCGTGCGGAGGAGAAACCCGCGCCTTGTCGTTGATGTGGGCGAGGATCTGAAAGCCGAGTTCGGGATCCTCGTAGAGCACGTGCAGTCCCCGCGGCGTGTCTTCGCTGCAATGCTCGCGAATGAAGTCGGGATTGTTGAGCAGCGTTTCGAGCTTGCCGCGCACTGCCTCCCGCCCCTCTGGTCCGGGGTCGCGTCCGAGGATGGAGCGGCAATCGGCAATGAATTGATCGAGCTGGTAGGCCATCGCGGTCTCCTGCATGGCAGAGCGCCACTTTTTACCATTTTCGCGCATCGCCGGCCGCTGCGCTAGCGTCATGTCGCCCTTTGGATTAAGGCGCGGCAGCGGTTACATTGGCGATATGTTCGGCTTGCCGCAAAGCTATGATCGTACGCGTAACGTAAGGCTCGACACGCTGGTCCGCCTGCGCTGGCTTGCCGTTTTCGGCCAGTTCGCGGCGCTGATGGTGGTGCATTTCGGCCTCGACTACGTCGTGGTTCCGATCTGGTCCTGCCTCGCGGTGATCGCGGTGGCGGTGCTGCTCAATGTGGCGCTGCGGCTTGGTTTTCCCAAGACGCAATGGCTCGAGCCCGACCGCGCCGCCTGGCTCCTGGGCTTCGATATCGCCGAACTGGCGGCGCTGCTTTATCTCACCGGCGGGCTGGAGAACCCGTTCTCCTTTCTTTTGCTGGGCCCGGTGCTGATCTCGGCGACGGCGCTGCCGCCGCGGATGACGCTGCTGATCGGCACTTTCGCCATGCTCTGTGCCACGGTGCTGGTGTTTTTCCATTACGACCTGCCTTGGGAAACCCCGCACGGACTGGAGCTGCCTGAAATCTACATGGTGGGAGTCTGGCTCTCGATCCTGCTCGCGATCGGCTATATCGGCGT